>DATLLN010000102.1:0-6070 GCA_035537835.1 Gaiellales bacterium | reverse complement strand
TCTTCGCGTCGCTCGGCGGGCTCGCGAACGGCCGTCCGATGTTCTCGACGGTCTTCCTGATCGCCGCGCTGTGGGCGCTGGCGGTGCCCGGCTCCAGCGTCTTCGTCTCGGAGCTCTACATCCTGATCGGCGCGTTCCAGTTCCAGGCGCTGGTCGGTGCCGCGGCCGCCTGCGCGATCGTGCTGGCCGCCATGTACATGCTGCGCTGGTACTCGGCCCTCGTCCACGAGGGCGACGGGCCGAACGTCTCGCCGGAGACGCCCGATCTGCGGCTGGGCGAGCTGGGCATCGCCGCGCCGCTGGTGCTGATCCTGCTGGTGCTGTCGGCGTACCCGTTCGGCGTGATGGAGCGGCTGGGAGGCTTCGGCTGATGAGCACCGTCCCCGTCTCCTTCTCCGGGATCGCACCCGAGATCGTTCTGATCGTCGCGGCCACCGCGCTGCTGTTGTTCGGCGTGTTCCTCTCGCCGCCGGCCGCGCGGGCGTTCGCCACCGTCGTCACCCTGGGGGCGTTCGTCGGCGCGATCATCGCCGTCGCCGTGCAGTGTGACGACGCTGCCCACTACAGCTTCGAGCACACGCTGCGGGTCGACGCGTTCGGCCGCGGGGCGGGGCTGATCGTGTTCAGCGCCGGGCTGCTGGCCACCCTGGTGGCGTGGGGCACGCCGTGGATGCGCGAGCGAGCGATCGAGTACCACTCGCTGCTGTTGATCGGCGCCGGTGGGATGTCGCTGCTCGCGATCTCGAACAGCTTCGTCACCGTGTTCGTCGCGCTCGAGCTGCTCTCGATCTGCCTGTACATCCTGGTGGCGATGGACTCCAACGAGCTGCTCTCGCTGGAGGGCGGCCTCAAGTACCTGATCGTCGGCGCCGTCGGCGCGGCGCTGCTGCTGTACGGCGCGGCACTGGTCTACGGATCGACCGGCCACCTCGAGTTCGACGGCATCGCCCGGGTCGCTCGCGGCCAGGGCGACGATGCGCTGCTGCTGGGCGGCATAGCGCTGGTGATCGTCGGGCTCGGCTTCAAGGCCAACGCCGCGCCGCTGCACATGTGGACGCCCGACGCCTACGAGGGGGCGCCGACGCCGGTCACCGCCTTCATGTCCGCCGCGACCAAGGTCGCCGCGCTGATCGTGATCACCCGCGTGCTGGTCACCGCCTTCCCCGACCAGTCCGACCTGTGGAAGAACGTGCTGGCCGGCCTCGCCATCGCCTCGTTCGCCGTCGGCAACCTCGCTGCCCTCCGCCAGACCAACGTCAAGCGGATGCTGGCCTACTCGACCGTCGGGCATACGGGCTTCCTGCTGACGGCCGTGGCTGCCGACAGCCCGAAGGGCGCCGAGGCGCTGCTCTTCTACCTGGTCGTGTACGCCGCGATGAACATCGGCGCGTTCGCGGTCGTGGCGGTGCGCGAGCGGGAGATCGGACGGCCGGTGGAGATCCGGGACTTCAACGGGTACGCCTACTCGCGGCCGGTGCTCTCGATCGCGATGATCATCTTCATGCTGTCGCTGGCCGGCATCCCGCCGACGGCAGGCTTCCTGGCCAAGCTGGCGGTGTTCAGCGCCGCCGTCGACAGCGACCTCGCCTACCTCGCCGTGTGCGGCGTGATCGCGACCATGGTCGCGCTCGTCTACTACCTGCGGATCCCGCTCGCCGTCATCGACCGCGACGCGCGCAAGCCGGTCGCGGAGCCCCGTCCGGGGTACGGTGTGGCCTCGCTGACAGCTGGGGTTTCCGCTCTGGCTGTACTGGCGTTATTCTTCGTTCCCGGTCCATTGTTCGACATGGCCAGGACCGCAAGTACGTCACTGTTCGGAGGGTAGGATGAAGCGCATCGGTCTGGTCGTTGTCGCCGTGCTGATGGTGGCGCTGGCGGCGCCGTCGGTCGCATCGGCGAAGCCGCGTAGCGTGCTGTCGTCGGGCACGTGCGGCGGGGACGTGTTCGCACTCCAGGTGCGGCTGTACAACCGTTCCTACCTGCCGATGGGCTACCACCCGGGCTGTTACGACTACCGCACGAGCCAGGCCGTGATGGCATTCCAGGGCTGGGTCGGGTTCACCCGCACGGGCGTCGCCGACTCGCTGACGCAGCGCCGGCTGGTGCTCTCGGTGACCCCCAAGCCGTGGTCGATCGCCTACCGGCACGTCGAGGTGCACAAGGGCAAGCAGATCATGATCCTGGTGACCAAGAACCGCACGGTCTATCGAACGATCCACGTCTCGACCGCGGCCCCCGGGCACGTCACCACCAGCGGCAACTTCCACATCTACGCGAAGGCGAAGATGTCGTGGTCGTACCTGTTCCACGTCTGGTTGCCGTACGCGAACTACGTGGTCGGCGGGATCGCGATCCACGGCTTCGCCAGCGTGCCGCCCTACCCGGCGTCGCACGGCTGCATCCGCGTACCGATGCCGGAGGCGCCAGGGGTGTACGCCTGGGCGACGCTGGGCACGCCGGTCTCGATCTACACGTAGATCGCTAGCGGGAGATCAGCTCGCGCAGCTGCCGTGCGTGCACGCCTTCGAGGCGTCCGAGCAGGCGCGGCACGGACTCGCCGACCAGCGCCAGCACTGTCAAGACGAGCGCCAGCGTGGAGAGCACGCCGGGGCCTCCGGACGAGCCCGCGGAGAGGGCACCGGGGAACGAGACCGCGGCGTCCAGCATGACCAGCGCGGCGGCCAGCGACGTCAGCCCCAGCACCGCGCCGGTGACCACGTTCAGGTGGTCGACGGTGTCCACGTACGCGAACATCGCCGCGGCGATCAGCGCCGCTGCGGCCACCGCGGTCAGGTAAAAGGCGACCAGCGTGCTGGACGCGACGGCCTGGCCGAGGACGGCCAGCAGGGCGGCCGGCACGGCCGCCCGGGCTGCTGTCAGATATCGCACACCACGGTGTTCGCGGCCGCACGCGTCGCTCCTCCCCGGCCGCGGTAGTCTGCGGGCTCGATACACCTGCGAGGAGGAAAAATGCCACTCGGAAACGGCCTCGAGCTGACCTGGTACGGCCACGCGTCAATGCTGCTGACGACGCCCGCCGGCAAGCGAATCCTGATCGATCCGTGGAAGACCGGGAACCCGAAGTGGCCGGACGGGGTGGAGCCGGGCGACATCGACGTGCTGCTGCTGACGCACGCCCACTCCGACCACCTCGCGGACGCGATCCCGATGGCGGCGGCGGGCAAGCCGGACGCCGTGATCTGCATGATCGAGCTGGGCGACTACCTGGAGGGCAAAGGCGTCGAGAACGTCGCCGGCATGAACAAGGGCGGCACCATCGAGGTCGCCGGCTGCTGGGTGACGCTGGTGCAGGCCAGCCACTCGTCGAGCTTCGTCGAGGACGACGGCACGTACCTGTATCTAGGCGACCCGGTCGGCTTCATCGTCCGCACCGGCGAGGTCACGGTCTACATCGCCGGCGACACCTGCGTGTTCGGTGACATGGCGCTGATCGGACGCCTGTACAAGCCGGACGTCGCGGTGCTGCCGATCGGCGGCTACTTCACGATGGATCCCTACGAGGCGGCCGAGGCCGTCCGGCTGCTGGGCGTCAAGAAGGTCGTGCCGTGCCACTACGGCACGGTCCCGCTGCTGGCCGGCACACCCGATCAGCTGCGCAAGGAGGCCGACGACGTCAGCGGCCTCGAGGTGCTGGACGTCGAGCCGGGCGGGACGATCCGATGACGTTCTCGCTCGTTGCGTGCGATCTGGAGGCGGGCGACTGGGGCGTCGCGGTGGCGTCCAAGTTCCCGTCGGTGGGCGCCGTCGTCCCGTGGGCCAGGGGCAACGTGGGCGCGGTGGCGACCCAGAGCCTGGCCAACGTGCTGTACGGCCCCGAGGGCATCGAGCGGCTGGCCGCCGGCGGCAGCGCGGAGCAGGTGGTCGCCGACCTGACCGGCCCCGACGACATGCGCGAGGAGCGGCAGCTGGGCGTGGTCGACGGCCACGGCGGCTCCGCGACCTTCACCGGCCGCGACTGCGTCGACTGGGCGGGCGGCCGCACCGGCCCCGGCTGCGCGGCGCAGGGCAACATCCTCACCGGGCCGGAGGTGGTGGACGCCCTGGTCGAGGTGTTCCTGGCGACGCAGGGGACGCTGGCCGAGCGGATGCTGGCCGCGCTGCTGGCCGCCGACCGGGCCGGCGGCGACCGGCGGGGCAGGCAGTCGGCGGCGCTCGTCGTCCGCCGCGACGGCGGCGGCTACGGCGGCAACAACGACATCCTGCTCGACCTGCGGGTCGACGACCACGCCGACCCGGTGCCCGAGCTGGGGCGCATCCACGGCATCCACGACCTGCTGTTCGGCAAGACGCCGGCGGACGAGTTCCTGCCGATCGAGGGCCAGCTGGCGACCGAGATGACCGAGCGGCTCTCGCGGATCGGGCACGCGTCGCTGCAGGAGTGGGCCGACATCGAGAACCTCGAGGAGCGGCTCGATCCCTCGGGCAAGATGATCGACCCGGTGGTGCTGCGCCTCCTGCGGGAGACGACGGCTACGAGCTGACGGCGAGCGGCTTGCGGATGCGCACCGCGGCCGGCAGCGGCCGGAGCACGCCCGGGAGCCGCTCGGCGAGCTCGGCGACGGCCCGCGACGACGCGGCGTCGGGGTGCGAGATGACCAGCGGCGTGCCCTCGTCGGCGGCGATCCGCAGCGGCTCGTCCAGCGGCACCTGGCCGAGCAGCGGCACGCCCAGGTCGTCGGCCAGCGCCTGTCCGCCGCCCTCGCCGAACGGGCGGCTGATCTCGCCGCAGCACGAGCAGACCAGGTGGCTCATGTTCTCGACGACCGCGGCCACCCGCATGCCCGTCTTGCCCGCCACCTCCGCGGCGCGCATCGCCACCTTCTGCGCGGCCGGCTGCGGCGTGGTCACCAGCACCAGGTCGGGCTGCGGCAGCAGCTGGCCCAGCGAGATCGAGACGTCGCCGGTGCCCGGCGGCATGTCGACCACCAGGTAGTCGAGCTCGCCCCAGTGGACGTCGGAGAGGAACTGCTCGAGCGCGCGGTGGAGCATCGGTCCCCGCCAGACGACGGCGGCGTCGGGGTCGGTGAAGAACCCGATCGACATCACCTTCAGCTCGTGGTTGACCGGCGGCACGATCATCTTGTCGACCACCACCGGCTTGCGCGAAACGCCCAGCATGCGGGGGATCGAGTAGCCGTAGATGTCGGCGTCGACCACGCCCACCTCGGCGCCGCCGGCGGCCAGCGAGGCCGCCAGGTTCGCCGTCAGCGTCGACTTCCCGACGCCGCCCTTGCCGGATGCGACCGCGACCACGCGGGTGCGCGGGTGGAGCGCGATCCGCCGCTCAGCGCCCTCGCCCTGCGGCGCGTCGCCGTGGAGGTGCTTGCGCAGCGCCTGGCGCTGCTCGGGCGTCATCACGTCGAAGCGCACCGCAACCGACTCGACGCCGTCGACGGCCCCGACGTGGCGGCGCACCTGATCCTCGAGGTTCGACTTCATCGGGCAGCCGGCGACGGTCAGCGCGAGGCCGACCGTGACGTCGCCGCCCGCGATCTCGACGGAGCGCACCATGTCCAGCTCGACCACGCTGCGCCGGATCTCGGGGTCGATGACGGCGACCAGCGCCGTTCGGATGTCGGCCTCGGAGGGCACACGGGAATCGTACCGCCCGTCAGCCGTAGACCAGCCCGGCCAGGCGACTCGCCATGCCGTCGTCGCGGGCCGCGGCGATCCGCGACCGGGAAACCAGATCGAGCGGGAGGTCGTCGTGGTCGGGCAGCAGCACGGCCGCACCCGCCTCGCGCACGACCAGCGCGGCGGCGGCGACGTCGACCGACCGCGACGGCTTGAGGGAGCAGACGCCGTCCAGGCGACCGTCGGCCAGCTCGCACAGTGCGAGCGCCAGGGCGCCCAGCAGGCGGATGCGGCCGACGCTGCCGTCCAGCCGGCGGGCGGCCTCGGCCACCAGGCCGGCGTCGGTGGCCTCGAGGTCGACCACGCCCAGCCGGTCCTTGGGGCGGACGCCGCCCAGCGGACGGCCGTTCACCGTCGCCCCCTCGCCGCGTGTCGCGACCCACTCCTCGCCGCTGCCGAAGTCGCGCACGTACCC
>DATLLN010000101.1:0-3590 GCA_035537835.1 Gaiellales bacterium | reverse complement strand
GTGCGGCCCTGCTCGAGGAACGGGTCCAGCTCGAGCTGGGAGGACGGCAGGCCGCCCGCCAGCACCATCAGCGTGCGGCAGGTGACCAGCGGGTCGCGGTTGACGAGCGTCGCGGCGCGGTCGGCCGACAGCTCCGCGGCGCGGAACCACTCCAGCAGGGCGAGCCGGACGCCGAGCAGTGGCAGCCCCGCCAGCAGGCCGATCCGGCCGAGGCCGGACAGCCGCAGCAGGATCAGCAGCGCCGTGCGGTACATGATGTGCTCGCCCAGCACGTGGCCCGCCTCGTGGCCGAGCACGGTGCGCAGCTCCTGGCGGTCCAGCAGCTCGACCGTGTGGGAGTTGACGATCACGAGCGGCCGGCCCGCCCCGACCGCCGCGGCGTTGGCGAACGGCATCTGGGTCATGTAGAGGGTCGGGACGGGCTGCAGGTCCAGCCGGGTGTAGGCGGCGACGTGGTCGGCCCAGGCCTGCGGCAGCTGACGCTCGCCGAGCTGCAGCGCGCCGGCCACGAGCTCCTGGTTGAAGGCGCGCTCGTAGCCCAGCTCGGTGAGCTTCTTGACCACGAGGTCGAGCATCGGGATGCCCTTCAGCGCGGCCGTGGCCGCCCGGTCCGCCGGGTGCTCGAACGCACGCGCGGAGATCCCGGCAAGGCGCTGGTCCTCGGGGAGGGTGGCGGTCATGTCAGCGGCCTCATGGTCTGAGCTCCTTCCGGATCACGAGCCGCAGCCCGCTCCACGTCGCGTCGATCGCGCACACCTTGTTGTCGACCAGGCCGGTCGGCAGGGCGACGTCGCGCACGACGTCCTCGGTGATGTCGGTGGGCACCTTCGACGCCTTCTTCGGCCAGGCGATCCACAGCCCGGCGTCCGGCTCCATCATCGCGCGCAGCGTCGCGAGCCGGCGCTCGAGGTCGGCGCGCTCCGTGTGGAAGCTGACGATGACGTCGACCGGCCCGCGGGCGCTGCGGCGCACCGCCACGCCGCCGGGCAGCTCGCCCAGGACGTCCGGCTCGAAGGCCTCGGGCGCCCGCAGCAGCGCCACCCGGTGGCCGGGCTTGATGCCGAGCTTGCGCGGCAGCGGCGTGCCGCTGTAGCCGGCGGGGCTGGTCGAGCGGTCGCTCATGCGTCGCGCCGAACGCTACGCCCTCGGGCGCGACGGATCGCAGGTCGGCCGGTTTAACGCCGAACGCCCGCCGGAGGCGGGCGCTCGAACGGAGGGGTCGCTGAGAGAGGAGAGGCGACACTCCTGTTGTCGGCCGCATCGGGCCCGGCTTGACCCGGCGTGGTCAGGCGCACGACCGCGGCACGACGGTGCGAGTGCGCCTCGCCGCCGGGGTCAACCCCGGCGCGCCGCGGACCGATACAGCCACCATGGAGCGCCTCGTCCCGCTCGCGAACACCTGCCCGCCCGCGCTGCGGCGAGCGGCGCGCTGGCTGGCGGTCGCGCTCGTGGCCGGTGTGCTCGGCCACCTGGTGCTGTCCTCCGGCGGCGACGGCACGCCGGAGATCGAGGGGTGGCTCTACACCGCCGTCATCGCCGGGTCCGGCGCGCTGTGTGCGCTGCGCGCGACCGCCATCGCCCGGGACCGCGCCGTCTGGCTGCTGATGGCGCTCGGGATCGGCTGCTCGTCGGTCGGCAACGTCCTCTACTACGGCGTGCTGATCGACCTGACACCGGCGCCGTTCCCCTCGATCGCCGACGCCGCCTGGGTGCTCTTCTTCCCGCCGACGTACGTGGCGCTCGGGCTCTTCGTGTCCCGCCACCTGCGCCACCTGCCCCGTTCCACCTGGCTCGACGGGGCGATCGGCGCGCTCGCCCTGGCGTCGCTCGTGAGCGGCGTCGTGCTGCCGTCCGTCGTCGCGTCGACCTCGGGCGCGCAGTTCGCGGCGGTCGCGACGACGCTGGTCTACCCGTGCGCCGACCTGCTGCTGCTCGTCATGGTGGTGGTCACGATCGGCCTCGGCGGCTGGCGGCCCGGCGGGGCGATGGGGCTGCTGGCGCTCGGCCTGGCCGTCACCGCCGGCGCGGACACGATCTACTGCATGCGCACGGCGCTCGGCTCCTACGTCGACGGCACGCCGCTGGACTCCGTCTGGCCCGCGGGCATGGTGCTGATCGGCCTCGCCGCGTGGCAGCCGATCCGGCCGCCGCGCGGGCGCCTGGAGGGCGCGGCGGCGCTCGCGGTCCCCTACGCCTTCACGCTCGTGTCGGTCGGGCTGCTGGTCGTCGACCACTTCGCGCAGCTGAGCGTGGTCAGCCTGGTCCTGGCCGCCGCCGGCATCGGCCTGTGCGGCTACCGCACGCTGCGGACCTTCACGGAGCTGCGCGACCTCGGCGACTCCCGGCGCCTGGCCCTCACGGACGACCTCACCGGGCTCGGCAACCGGCGCGACCTGCTGCGGCGGCTGGCGCAGATCGAGGACGGCGCTCCCGAGGGCGATTCGAGCCTGCTGCTGCTCGACCTGGACCGGTTCAAGGAGCTCAACGACACGCTCGGGCACGCCGCGGGCGACGAGGTGCTGGAGCGGATCGCGGTGCGGCTGCGCCGGGCACTGCCGCCGGACGCCTCGCTGTGCCGGCTCGGAGGCGACGAGTTCGCGGCCGTCCTGAGCCGCGACCACGGCGACCGCGACCAGGCGGCGGCCGTCGCGCGCCGCCTCCGGCTCGCCGTGCAGCAGCCGCTGCGCATCCGCGACCTCGACCTGCGCGTCGACACGAGCATCGGGATCGCGACGTTCCCGCACGACGGCCGCAGCGCCTCCGAGCTGCTGCAGCGCGCCGACGTGGCGATGTACGACGCCAAGCGCTCAGGGACGGGCGTCGCCCAGTACGACCCCCAGGTGGACGGGCACTCGCGCGAGCGGCTCGCGCTGTTCGGCGACCTGCGGACGGCGATCCCGGCCGGCCAGCTGATCCTGCACTACCAGCCGCTGCTCGACCTGCGCACGCACGAGGTCCACGACGTCGAGGCGCTGGTGCGCTGGAACCACCCGGAGCGGGGCCTGCTGCAGCCCGGCACGTTCATCCCGCTGGTCGAGCGCTCGGACCTGATGCGGGCGCTCACGCTGTCGGTGATCGCGCAGGCCTGCCGGCAGGTCGCCGACTGGCGCAGCCGCGGCCTGGACCTGTGCGTCGCGGTCAACATCGCGGTGCCGAACCTGCTCGACATGCACTTCCCCCAGGCCGTCGGCCGGCTGCTCGAGGATTCGGCGGTGCCGGCCTCGGCGCTGCGGCTGGAGATCACCGAGAACGTCGCGATGGCCGACCCGACGCGGGCGGCGGCGGTCCTGCGCGGCCTCACCGACCTCGGCGTCGCGCTCTCGCTCTACGACTTCGGGACGGGCCACTCGTCCCTGGCCCACATGAAGAAGCTGCCGGTCAGCACGCTGAAGATCGACCGGACGTTCGTGATGGGCATGAGCGCCGACCCGCTCGACGCCGCGATCGTCCGCTCGACGATCGACCTGGCCCACAACCTCGGCCTGACCGTCGTCGCCGAGGGCGTCGAGGACGACACCGCGCTGGCGACGCTCGACGAGATGCGCTGCGACGTGGTGCAGGGCTACCACGTCAGCCGGCCGGTGGCGCCG
>DATLLN010000100.1:0-4527 GCA_035537835.1 Gaiellales bacterium | reverse complement strand
GCGGTCGGGCACGAGCCCCGGCCGGCCGGCCGTGGGCACGATCGTGCTCCAGTCGCTGGGCACCGCCGCGGTCACGCTGGGCGCGGAGAACCGGAACTGTCGCGTCTGGTTGGTGCCGTTGACGGCAAACGTGCCGTCCGCGCCCGACGTCAGCGCGGTGTCGGTGCGGGTCAGGGATGTGGTGCCGCCGCCCGACGTCGGCGTCGCTGAGCAGGACAACGTCGACCCTGTCGCGGAGAAGACGACCCGGTACGACGTGCCGGCGTGCACCGACATGTTGGTCGTCCCCAGCACGGTGTCCGTGCTCGACGACCGCCGCTGGATGACCAGCGCGCCGGAGCGGACGCCGCAGCCGTAGAACCCGACGCCGCTCTGCCATCGCAGCATCGCCCCGCCGACCAGGTTGGCCGACGTTGCCAGCGGCGTCGTCGTCACCGTGATCGTCGTGTCGCTCCAGTCCTGCGAGTACTGGATGATCGCCACGTCGGTCGTGCTGGCGATGCCGAACGACGTGATCGCGTTGCCTCCGTAGGTGTAGCTACCGGACGTCGAGCGCCAGGCGTCGCCGTCCGGGATCGTGTCCGAGAACACCGTCTGCACGGAGCCCTGCGTCTCGAAGCCGGGGTTCGCGATCAGGTTGGTCGCGGCGGAGGCGGGCACGGCGGAGCAGGCCGGCAGCAGGCAGGCCGATGCAAGCACGCCGCACAGGATCCGGGGTGACACGTTCCCGTGGTGTTTCAAACCGGACGGTTGGATTCCTGCCGGAGACACACGAGCGGGGCGGCCGCTCCGAACAAGCGGCCGCCCCGCATCGCCGTCAGCTCCGAGGGAGAGCTACGGAGTCGAGGCGGTGTACGTGAGCACCGCCTGGTAGTTGCTGCCGGTGGTGTTCGGCGCGTCGCCGAACTGCAGCGTCAGCTGGTACCCGAGGGTGGTCGCGGTACCCGCGTTGGTGGTCGCGGCGCCGGTCGCAACCGAGTTGGTGCCGTTCACCAGCGTGGTGTACGCACCGCCGTTGGCGGAGAGTCCGAGGCGGCCGATCGGGATCGTCCCGGTGCCCGTCGGGGTCTCGGTGAAGTTGGCCGGAGCGGCCACCGTCAGCGTCCACGGAGCGTTCGCCTTCACGGTCGCCGTGCCGCCGGCGGCGGTGTACGGCGTCAGCGGGTCGACCTGTCCGAAGTCGACGATCGGCTGGGAGAGGGCGAGCTGCACGGACGCCCGGTTCGTGAACTTGACCGTCTGCGTCGCAGTGGCGGTCTGGGGCGGCGCGGCCATTGCGGGGAGGGCGCAGATCCCGGCCACGACGGCCACGACAGCACCCGCCAGCGCGATGCGCATGCGGTTCATGTAGGTGTTCCTCCTGGGGGGATGGAAGCGTGCCGCGAGCACGGCACGAGGCGAAAAACTGCATCGACCGGCCAACCGTCCGATTCATGCCCCCTTTGGGGGAACTACCGGACGCGCGCAGCCCGCCGATCCCACAGATGGGTGACCCCCGTGAGACCCGAACGGGCGACAGCCCGGCTTTCCGGTTTTCCGATGATGTTCTTGCGGATCGAAAAAGGCAAACCCGCTGCGAGGCGGGCACGCAAAGCAAGAGGTCTCGTACGAGACGGCTCGGCTGCCGAATCCCGATCCGCTCATCGCAGGCCGACGACTCGAAGAGGCGGAGGAACTGTGCGGAGCGGATTCACTGGGGCGATGATCTTGACGATCGTCGCGCTTGCGCTCCCGGGGGTAGGCACCTCGGATGCGCACCTCGATCCGAATCGATACGGAGTGCGGACGGTGAAGGCTGCGGGGGGCAGTGTCACCGATGTGACAGTGAGCTTCACCGTCCGCCCCGTCATCGTCCTGGTGGTCGGCGACGCGGGCCGGCCGCTCGCGGTCTGGTCGAACCTCGGCCACGCGCCGACGGCCGACCAGCTGACAACGCTGCACATCCGCCGCGGCACCCAGCATGGCCGTGAGCTGGACGCCGCGGACTGGTCACGCCGCGGGCGGATCTGGGTGGCGTAGGCCGTCCCCGGGCGCCGTGCGCTGCTCAAGCAGCAGGCACGCGAGCAGCACGGCGACCAGCGCAGCGAGCTGCGCCGCGGCGGATCCCGAGCTGCCGACCGGGATCGTCGCCAGGGCGAGCAGCCCGGCGAGTGCCCGCCACCAGGGCGTGCCGATCACGAGCGTGTGACGGAAGAGGGCGTCGCCGACCAGGAACAGCGCGACGCCGGACGCCAGCAGCACCGCTCGCGCCGTCGTCAGCTCGCCGGACGGGTGGCCAGTCGCCTCGTGCAGCGTGGACGCCGCGAGCACGATGCCGAGCAGGATCAGCAGGTGCCAGTAGAAGTAGCCGACCAGCACCAGCACCGGCTGGCGCTGGGGCGGGGCCGCGACGGTCGCCTCCTCCGCGCGCTGATCGTCGCCGCCGAAGTACGTCCACCACAGCGCGGCGCTGAGCGCCAGGCCGAGCAGCGCGACCAGCACGAGCGACGCGTCTATCGCATGGCCGGCGCCGGCGACGCCGACCCCGACGGCGACGACCGACTCGCCGATCGCGATCAGCACGACAAGCCCATGCCGCTCGACGAAGTGCGGGATCGAGACCTCGAAGCCCTCGACGCCGCCCGCCAGAAACGGCGTGCTCAGCTCGAGCAGCAGTGCCACGAGCCACAGCACGTACTGCGCGTCACCGCCCGCGATCCCGCCGACCAGCACGAGCAGCGCAGATCCCAGGTTGAACGGCACGAGGCGCAGGATCGCCCGCCGCGAGCTCTCCGACGCGGCGCGCAGGTACAGGCCGGAGTGAACGACGACCACCGCCAGGTAGCCGATGCCGAACGCCAGCCCCGCGCCGCTGAACGCCGTGGGGATGGCGAGCGCCTGCACGAAGAACGCGCCCATCCCGCCGAGCAGCAGCAGCCGCCGCGGCGTGCTGTTCGGCGCGACGGCGTTGGTCAGCCAGGCGTACGCGCCGTACATCCACCAGATCAGCCCGAGCATCAGCACCGCGCGGGCGAGGCCGGCCGCCCCGGTGTGCTCGCCGATCACCGCGGTCAGCTGGGTGATCGTGAACACGAAGACGAGGTCGAAGAACAGCTCGAGCGTCGAGACCCGAACCGGTGCGTTGGCGTCGTCCGCCACGCGGGCATTCTGCTCCACCGGGTGACGTAGAGTCACGGGCGTGCTGGACACCCTCTTCTCCCCCCTGACGCTCGGCCCGGTCGAGATCCGGAACCGGATCGTCTCGACGTCGCACCAGACGAGCCTCGTCCACGACCACCTGCCGACCGCCGACCTGATCGCCTACCACGAGACCCGGGCGCGCGGCGGGGTCGGGCTGATCTGCGTCGAGGCGACGGCGACCCACCACACCGGACTGCTGACGGCGCACACGATCGGTGGCTACCTCCCCGAGATCGTGCCGGTGTTCCGGCGGCTGTCCGAGGCCGTGCACGCGCACGACGCGAGGATCATGGTGCAGCTCTTCCATGGCGGCCGCGAGGTGATCGCCTCGCCGCCCCGGCCGGCGGCGGTGGCGCCGTCCAGCGTGCCCAGCCCGCGGTTCAAATCGGAGCCGCGCGCGCTCTCGCGCCGGGAGATCAGGGAGATGATCGACGGCTACCGGCAGGCGGCGGTGCACGCCGCACAGGGCGGGATCGACGGCGTCGAGGTGTGCGCCGGGTTCAACTACCTGCCGACCCAGTTCCTCTCCCCCCACGTCAACCGGCGGACCGACGAGTACGGCGGCTCGTTCGAGAACCGCGTGCGCTTCCTGCGCGAGGCCTGCGAGGCGATGCGCGAGGGTATCGGTCCGCACGGCGCCGTCGGCTGCCGGCTGACCGACGAGCACTGGTCGCCCGACGCCAACACGGAGGACGAGCTGGCCGAGGCGGCGAGCGTGCTGAGCGACGCCGGGCTGATCGACTACCTGTCGGTCGCCCTCGGCTCCTCGACCACGTACCGCGGCTCGAGCTGGATCGTCCCGCCCTCGCCGATCGAGCACAACGCGATCGTGCCGTTCGCGCGGCGGATGAAAGCGGCGTCGACGGTGCCGGTGATCGCCACCGGCCGGATCGTCGAGGCCGAGGACGCGAACGCGATGATCGAGCGCGGCGACTGCGATGCCTGCGGGATGACGCGGGCGTTGATCACCGACCCCGGCATGCCCGACAAGGCCCGCGCCGGCAAGCCGTACATGCGCTGCATCGGCTGCAACCAGGGCTGCATCGGGCACTACCACGCAGGCCTCCCGATCGCATGCACGATCAACCCCTGGACCGGGTTCGAGCGGCGGCTGCCGGCGCCCGCCAGCCGCCAGGGCACCGCGGTGATCGTCGGCGCCGGGCCGGGCGGCGCCGCGGCCGCGGCGTGTGCGCACATGCGCGGCATGCGGGTGGTCGTGTTCGAGGCGACCGACGGGCCGGGCGGCCAGATGAGCCTGGCCACCGCGGCGGCCGGCCACGCCGAGATCGCCGGGGGACTGATCGCCACGATCGACCGCTGGCTGTCCGGCTGCGACGTGCGCTATTC
>DATLLN010000099.1:0-11287 GCA_035537835.1 Gaiellales bacterium | reverse complement strand
GCCTTTCGAGCGGCATCGACGACGAGCTCCACCTTGTCGGGGCCGCCGATGTTGCCCGGGTTGATCCGCACGGCGGCGACGCCGGCGTCCATCGCCCGCAGCGCCAGGGATGCGTTGAAGTGGATGTCCGCGATCACCGGCAGCGGAGACCCAGCGACGATCGCCGGCAGCGCATCGGCGTCCGCGCGGCCGGGTACCGCGACCCGGACGAGGTCGCACCCCGCCTCCTGCAGCCGCCGGATCTGCCCGAGCGTCGCCTCGACGTCGTGGGTGTTGGTGAGCGTCATCGACTGGATGACGACCGGAGCGCCGCCGCCGATCGGGACGCCGCCCACAACGATCTGTCGCTGGCTGCTCATCAGGTGGAGGATACCGGCCTCAGGCGGCCGGAAGCTCCATCACGACCAGGCCGCCGCGGTCGTCGCGATGCTCCACCTCGACGGCGCCCAGCCGCGTCCGGAACGCCAGCGCCGGGGCGTTGCCGTCGAGTACGCCGAGTGCCGGCGGCCCGGCTCCAGCGTGCCCAGCCATCAGTCGCGCTGCAGCATCTCCAGGTCGTAGTGGCCGTGCTCGCCGGCGGGGCCCTCGGTCAGGTCGAGGAACTCGGGGTGCGACAGGCTGATCTCAAGCAGGTCGGGCAGTTCGCTCTCGCCGACTTCGGCGAAGCGCAGCCTGCCGGTCACGGCTGCGATTTGGTCCCGATGATGCCGTTCAGGTCGTTCTGCAGCCCGATCACGAACAGCACCAGGATCAGCGCGATGCCGACCACCGACGCGCGTTCGAACGCGCCGCGCGAGATCGGCCGGCCCCGCAGCCGCTCGATGATGATGAACAGCACGTGCCCGCCGTCCAGCGGCAGCAGCGGCAGCAGGTTGAAGATCGCCAGCGAGAGCGAGATCAGCGCGATCACCGTCAGGTAGTAGGCGGCGCCGATGTCGGCCACGTCGGCGGTGTAGCGGACGATGCCGACCGTGCTCGAGACCTGGCCGCGGCCGCTGGACGAGCCCATGTCGGCCAGCGCGCCGAACGTGCCCGACGTCATGCTCCACAGCACCGATGCCGCATCCCCTGGCGCGTCGACCAGCGGCACGGACGTCGTGTGGTAGCGGACGTCCGGCTGGAAGCCGTACAGCCAGCGGCCGTCCGATCGGTACGGCTTCTCGGGCGGCAGTGCCACCCGCTGCCCGTCCCGTTTGACGACGATCGTGATCGGCGAGCCGTTCGATCCCTCGATCGCCGAGCGGACGTCCGAGAACGAGCGCACGGGGGTGCCGTCGACGGTGACGATCCGGTCGCCCGCCTGCAGCCCTGCCGCGACGGCCGGCGAGCCCTTGATCACAGCCGCGACGGCCGGCACCGGCTCGGCCGGCTGCGGCTTGCCGGTGGCGGCAACGAACATCAGGATCAGGAACGCGGCGACCAGGTTCATGAATGGGCCGGCCAGGATCACGATCAGCCTGCGCATGCTGCTGCAGCGCCAGTACGCCTTGGGGTCGCCGGCCTGCTCGAACCGCTCGAACATCTTGTCCAGCCGGCGGCGCTCGGCCGTAGTCAGGTGCTGCTCGGCGGCGGCCACCAGCCGCTTCAGCTCGACCACGTGCACCGCCGCGGCGTCGATCCGGCCCTGGGCGAGGTCGCGGCTGGCCTCGTCGTAGACGATGCCGATCGCCGCGGCGTCCGCCTGCGGCAGGCTCTCGGAGCGGTCGAGCAGGTCGCCGACCTCCCACAGGTCGCCCGCCTCGGGGCGGTTCATCCCCGGGATCTTGACGTAGCCGCCCAGCGGGATGGCGCCCAGCGCGTACTCCGTGTCGCCGATCTGGCGCCGCGCGATCAGCGGCGGAAAGCCGATCGAGAAGCGGATCGCCCGCATGCCGACGGCCTTGGCGGCCAGGAAGTGCCCCGCCTCGTGGACGAGGATCAGGACCAGCAGCCCGGCGATCGCGACGAAATAGCTCACGCTGCCACCGCCACGGCGTCGGTCGCCAGCCGCCGCGCCAGCCGGTCGGTCTCGAGCACCTGATCGACCGACTCCACGGGCGCGGCCTCGATCTGCCCGAGCACCCGCTCGACCACGTCGGCGATGCCCGGGAAGGGCAGGCCGCCGGCCAGGAACGCCGAGACGGCCACCTCGTTCGCGGCGTTCAGCGCGCAGGGCGCCGTGCCGCCGGCCTCGCCGGCCGCTCGGGCCAGCGCGAGACAGCGGAAGACGCCGGGGTCGGGCGGCGCGAACTCGAGCGTCAGCGACGCCAGGTCGAGCCGCGGGGCCGGCGTTTCGGCGCGGTTCGGGTACGTCAGCGCGTAGGAGATCGGCACCCGCATGTCGGGCAGCCCCAGGTGCGCCAGCAGCGCGCCGTCGCGGAGCCGCACCATCGCGTGGACGATCGACTGCGGGTGGACGGCGACCTCGATCCGCTCGTACGGCACGCCGAACAGGAAGTGGGCCTCGATCACCTCGAGCCCCTTGTTCATCAGCGTGGCCGAGTCGATCGTGATCTTGGCGCCCATCGACCAGGTGGGATGGGCGAGTGCCTGCTCGGGCGTGACGGCGGCCAGGTCGGCGGCGGAGAGGCCGCGGAACGGGCCGCCCGAGGCGGTGATCACCAGCGACTCGACGGTCTCCGGCGGGGCGTCGCCGAGGCACTGCCAGAGCGCCGAATGCTCGCTGTCGACCGGCAAGATCGCGCGGTTCGCGCGCTCCGCCGCGGCCGTCACCAGCGGCCCGCCGGCGACCAGGCTCTCCTTGTTCGCCAGGGCCAGGTCGGCGCCGGCCTCGAACGTCGCCAGTGTCGCAGCGAGCCCGGCTGCACCGACGATCGCGTTCAGCACGGTGTCGGCGCCGGCGTCGCGCACCAGCTCCACCACGCCGGCCTCGCCCTCCAGCACCGCTCCGCCGAAGATCGTGCGGGCGCGGGACGCGGCGGCCGGATCGACGAGCGCGATCCGATCCACGCCGTGGGCGGTCGCCGACGCGACCAGCGCCTCGGCGTTGGAGTGCGCTGCGAGCGCGCAGGCGGACAGCTCGGGGTGGTCGCGCACGATCTCGAGCGCCTGGACGCCGATCGAGCCGGTCGCGCCGAGAACGGCGACAGACTTCACCCTCCTCATTCTACCGGTGGGTATTGACGCGCCCTTAGGCCCGGTCGATGGCCAGCGCGACGAAGTACACGGCCCCGCCGGCGAACAGCAGCGCGTCGATCCGGTCGAGCACGCCGCCGTGGCTGCCCAGCAGGCTGCCCGTGTCCTTCACGTCCATGTCACGCTTGATGTACGACTCGAAGAGGTCGCCGACCGGCGATGCGATGGCGATCGCCGCGGCCAGCATCAACGCCTGCCCGGCGGTCACCGGGTCGCTCGACGGCTGGTCGTACAGCACGAAGAAGCCCACCGCGGTGCCGAACAGCAGGCCGAACAGCAGGCCCTCCACCGTCTTGTTCGGCGAGATGGCCGGCGCCAGCTTGCGGCGGCCGAACATCCGCCCGCCGAAGTAGGCGAAGATGTCCGACGCCCAGACGGCGCCGACCACGGCGAACAGCAGCTGGCGCCCCCAGTCGTCCGGCCCGGGCGCGTCGCGCACGGCGATCAGGAACCCCAGCCCGAGGCCGATCCACGCCACGCCGAACAGCGTGACCGCCAGCTGCACGGTCGCCGTCTGGCGGACGTCCGCGACGGCCGACAGCCAGAAGGCGACGACCAGCGTGCCGAACAACGCGGCCAGGCCCCAGGCCAGCCCGCCCTGGTGGACGGCGATGATCACGGCCGCGACGCCGGCGAACCCGGCGATCGTCAGCGGGCGCAGCTCGCGGGTCATCGCGCAGTACTCGTGGGTCGCGACCAGGCCGCCGACCAGCGCCAGCGCGGCCAGCAGCCAGCCGCCCTGGTACACGGCGAACAGCGCGACCGCTCCCAGGGGGACGGCGATCGCTACGCGCGATCCCAGGCCGGTCACCGGCGCCCGTACCGCCGCCTGCGGGCGCCGTAGGCGGCCAGCGCCTCCCGCAGGTCGTCCTCGCCGAAGTCCGGCCAGAGCGTTGGCGTGAAATGCAGCTCCGAGTACGCCGACTGCCACAGCAGGAAGTTCGAGATCCGCAGCTCACCGCTGGTGCGGATCACGAGGTCCGGGTCGGGCATCCCGGGAGCGTACAGATGGGCACGGAAGGCGCTCTCGTCCACGGACTCCGGGTCGGCGCCCTCGCGGAGCAGGGCGCGGGTCGCCTCAACCACCTCGTCACGGCCGCCGTAGTCGAACGCCACCCACAGCGTCAGCCGGCCGTTGGCCGCGGTGCGCTCCTCCATGTCGGCCATCAGCTCGAGCAGGTCGGCGGGGCAGCGGTCGCGGCGGCCGACAAAGCGCACCTGGACGCCCTGGCGGTGCAGGTCGGGGAACTGCTCCCTGATCGTGTCGGCGAACAGCGCCATCAGGTCGGTGACCTCCTGCTCGGAGCGCCCCCAGTTCTCGGTCGAAAAGGCGTACACGGCCAGGCTGCGCACGCCCAGCCCGGGGGCGGCCTCGACGGTGCGGCGCAGCGCGGCCGTGCCCGCGCGGTGCCCGGCCAGGGTGGGCAGCCCGCGGCGGCGAGCCCAGCGGCCGTTGCCATCCATGATCACGGCGACCGCGGTGGCGGTGTCGGGCAGCTGGGGCTCGACGTCCGTGACGCGGCGAAGGCGGAACAGGCGCGCGATCCGCTCGGCGCGCTGACGGAGACGGGGGGACATCTCGGGGGTATTCAAGATGATTCGCGTTGGCCGGGTTGCACATGGCCGAGACCGGTGTAGAACGGAACCGGGTCTGATCGACGAAGGAGTTGGGTCATGCGAGGTGTTGGAGTGCTCGTGAGCGTCGCCGTGAGCGAGGCCGCCGGGGCGTGGGTCACGAAGCTGGTGGTCGGCTCGGTGACGGCGCCGTTGTTCTTCTTCGGCGCCGAGAAGGCGCCGACGCTGACGCCGCACTGGAAGCTGGTGCTGGTCGGCGGCGGGCTGCTGGAGGCGCTGGTCGCCGCGCTGCTGCTGGTCGTGCTGCTGCCGTCGCTGTCCGGATACCGGATCGACGTCGGCCCGGGGTTCGCCGCGATGCTGATCGGCAACATGGTCGCCGGGCTCGCGCCGCTGAGCATCGGTGAGGCGCGCATCCACGCGTCCGCTGCGTACCTGCCGACGCTCGCCCTGGACACGCTCGCCTGCGCCCTGCTGGGCATCGGCGTCAGCTCGGTGCTGGTGCTGGCCGGCGTCCGCGGCCGCCGCGTCCCAGCCGGTGCATACCCGGCCGGCTCGTTCGGCGAGCTGCGCCGCACGGCGCGCTAGAAACGCTGGTGGTGGGAAAATCGGGGTCAGACCCCGTTTTTTCACCTGTCGCGCAACAAAGGGGTCTGACCCCGTTGTTGCGTCAGACCTCCATGATCTCGGCCTCTTTGGCCTTCAGCGCCTCGTCGATCTTCGAGACGTGCTCGTCCGTCACCTTCTGCAGCCGGTCCTCGGCGCGGTGGACGTCGTCGGCGCCGGTCTCGCCGTTCTTCTCGGCGTCCTTCAGGTGGTGGAGCGCGTCCCGACGCACGTTGCGCGCGGCCACGCGGCCCTCCTCGGCCAGATGGCGCACCTGCTTGACCAGCTCCTTGCGCCGCTCCTCGGTCAGCTGGGGGATCGGCAGCCGGATCAGCGACCCGTCGTTCGCCGGGGTCAGCCCCAGGTCGGACTCCAGGATCGCCTTCTCGATGTCCTTGATCGTCGACTTGTCGAACGGCGTGATGGTCAGCAGCCGAGGCTCCGGCACGCCGATCGTGGCGAGCTGGTTGATCGGCATCTTCGTGCCGTACGTGGCCACCTGGATGCGGTCGAGCAGCCCCGCCGATGCCCGCCCGGTGCGGATGGTCGTGAACTCGTGCCTCGTGTTCTCCACCGTCTTGTCCATCCGGCGGGAGGCATCCGCCAGCACGTCGTCGATCATCAAGTCACCTGCGCTTCCAGATCGCTGGTCGCGGCGGCGACGATCGTTCCCAACCGCTCGCCGCGCGCCAGCCGGGCGATGTTCCCGGCGTCGTCGAGATTAAACACGTAGATGGGCAGCCTGTTGTCCATGCACAGCGAGAGCGCCGTCGTGTCCATCACCCTCAGCCCGCGCTCGATCGCCTCGATGTGCGTGATCGCCGGGATCAGCTGCGCGTCGGGCTTCTGGCGGGGATCGGCGTCGAGTACGCCTTCCACCCCGTTCTTGCCCATCAGGATCGCCTCGGCGCCGATCTCCAGCGCACGCAGGGCCGCAGCCGTGTCCGTCGTGAAGAACGGGTTGCCGGTGCCCGCGGCGAAGATCACGACGCGACCCTTCTCCAGATGCCGGATCGCCCGCCGCCGAATGTACGGCTCGGCGACCTCGGACACGTCGATCGCCGACATTACCCGGGTGTGCGCCCCCAGCTTCTCCAGCGAGTCCTGGATGGTCAGCGCGTTCAGCAGCGTCGCCAGCATGCCGGCGTAGTCCGCCGTCGCCCGGTCCATCCCGCGGGCCGCCTCCTGGGTGCCGCGCAGCACGTTGCCACCACCGATCACGATGGCGACCTCGACGCCCATCGACCGTACCTCGTCGATCGCGGCGGAGATAGCGGCGATGCGGTCCGGGTCCTGCCCGTACGGGCGATCGCCCATCATCGCCTCGCCCGACAGCTTCAGCAGCAGCCGACGGAAGGCCGGGGCGCTCACTCCTCGCCCACCTCGAACCGCGCGAAGCGCTTGATCTCGATGTTCTCGCCGATCGTGCCGGACAGCTCGGCGCGGATCGTCTCGATCGTCTTGCCGTCGTCCTCGGGCCGGATCGACGGCTGGCTCAACAGCACGACCTCGGACAGGGACTTCTTCCACATGCCCTCGGCGATCTTGTCCAGCATGTTCTCCGGCTTTCCCTCCGCTGCGGCCTTGCCGCGGAAGATCTCGAGCTCGGACGCCTTGAAGTCCTCGGGGATCTCGTCCTCCGAGACGAACCGCAGCGTCCGGCCAGCCGCCACCTGCATGGCCACCTTGCGGGCGAACTCCTGGAAGCTGTCGTTGCGGGCAACGAAGTCCGTCTCCGATCCGACCTCGACCATCGCGCCGATCCGGCCGCCGGAGTGGACGTAGGTCGCCACGGCGCCTTCGCCCGTCCCCCGCCCGGCGCGCTTGCCGGCCGAGGCGATGCCCTTCTCGCGCAGCAGCTTGACCGCCGCGTCGAAGTCGCCCCCCGTCTCCTCGAGGGCTCGCTTGCAATCCATCATGCCGGCCTGGGTCGCCTCGCGAAGCGCCTTCACCTCGGAGGCCGCCGGTGTATAGGCCACGTCACTCACTCGTCTTGTCCTCGCTGGTCGTCTGGTCGTCGCCGGCGGCGGCCACCGCGGCCGGCTCGGGCTCCGGCGCCTGCTGCGCCTCGGGGGCGGCCGGTGTCTCGCCCTCCGCTGGGGCTGCCGCTGCCTCACCCTCCCCGGGAGCTGCCGGTGCCTCTCCCTCGGCGGGGGCGGCGGGAGTCTCGCCTTCGGCGGGGCCCTCCGCGTCGGCCGCCGGCTCGAAGTCCGACACCTTGACGTTCTTGGCCTGGCCCAGCGCGACCGCGTCGGCCAGGACGCGGATGATCAGCCCCGTCGAGCGGATGGCGTCATCGTTGCCCGGGATGACGAAGTCGGCGTCGTCCGGGTCGCAGTTGGTGTCCACCAGGCCGACGACCGGGATCCCCAGCCGCCGCGCCTCGCGCACAGCCAGCGCTTCCTTCTTCATGTCGATCACGATCACGGCGTCGGGCAGCCGCTTGGTGTCCGCCATCCCGCCGAGGTTGGTCTCCAGCTTCTCCAGCTCGGAGAGCGTCGCCTGCCGCTCCTTGGGCGGCAGCAGCTCGAGCTGGCCCTCGGTCTTCTGGCGGCGCAGCTCGTGCAGGCTGGCGATCCGCTCCTGGATCGTCCGGTAGTTGGTCAGCAGCCCGCCCAGCCACCGGTGGTTGACGTACGGCATGCTGACGCGTCTGGCCTGCTCCTCGACCGCGTCCTGCGACTGCTTCTTGGTGCCGACGAACAGCACCGTGCCGCCCCGCTCCGAGATGTTGCGGACATAGTCGTGGGCGGTCTGCAGGAGCTCGATCGACTGCTGCAGGTCGATGATGTAGATGCCGCCGCGCTCGCCGAAGATGTACCTGCGCATCTTCGGGTTCCAGCGCCGCGTCTGGTGGCCGAAGTGGACCCCGGCCTCGAGCAGCTCACGCATCGTGACTGCGGACATGTGCATGTCCTCCTTGCTGTCGGTTCGATTGTCTTCGCCCGGGGCGGTGGCCGGAACCCCTGCTGCTCGCATGGGCACCGCCGGCCGCCGGGTGTCCCCCGGGGTCGCGGATGGGTAGAGAACGTGCGGAGTGTAGCGGAGAGGGCTATCCCCGGGCGCGTTGCAGAGCGCCGGAGAGGTCATCGGGCAGGGGCGAGGAGAGCATGAGCGGCTCGTCCGTCCAGGGGTGCGCCAGGCTCAGCGCCGACGCGTGCAGGAACTGCCGCTCCAGCCCCAGCTCGGGCCCGTGGCCGTAGGTCGGATCGCCCGCCACCGGCAGCCCGATCGCCTCCAGATGCACCCGGATCTGGTGCGTCCGCCCGGTCTCGAGGCGCACCTCGAGCAGCGCGTGGCGCTCCAGCAGCTCGGCCACCTCGAAGTGCGTGACTGCGTCGCGCGGGTGGTCGGTGTCCAGCGAGATCCGCGTCGGATGGCGCCGGTCGCGTCCGATCGGCGCCTCGATCGCGCCCCGCCACGAGCGCGGCCGGCCGCGGACGAGCGCCGTGTAGGTGCGCTCGATGCGGCGGCGGCGCAGCATACCCTGCAGCTTGCCCAGCGTCCGGTCGTCGCGGGCGACCACGAGCAGGCCGGACGTGTCCCGGTCGAGCCGGTGGACGATCCCCGGCCGCGCCTTCTCCCCTCCCCCGACCCGTCCCAGCAGCGCGTGCACGAGCGTCGGCCCGGTCGTGCCCGGAGCCGGGTGGACGACCAGCCCGGCGGGCTTGTCGACGATCATCAGGTGCTCGTCCTCCCACACCACGTCGATGTCGATGTCGGCGGGCTCGAGGTCGATCTGCGACGGCGCAGGCTCCGGGAACGCGACCACCGAGCCGGCGGCCAGCCGGTGCGACTTGGGCCGTGCGATGCCGTCCACCAGCACGCCGCCGCCGTCGATCAGCCGCTCGGCGCGGGCCCGGGTTCCGACCTCCTCGCGGCCGGCCAGGAACCGGTCGAGCCGGACGCCGGCCGCGTCCGCGCCGACGGACGTCTCGGGCATCAGGCTTCGTTCAGCGACGCCGGCTCGGCACGGGCCGGATGGTGCTCGAGCCGGGCGACCCCGATCAGCAGCAGCACGACTCCGGTCACGATGAAGCTATCCGCCAGGTTGAACGTCGGCCAGTGGCTGAGGTGGATGAAGTCGGTGACGTAGCCCTGCCGGAGCCGGTCGACCAGGTTCGAGACGCTGCCGCCGATAATCAGCCCCAGCGCGACCGGGAACAGCACGTGCCGCGCGCCGGAGCGGGCGAAGTGCAGCAGCATCCACGCGACGGCGACCGCCGTCGCCACGGACACGAGCTCCAGCCGGTCGGGGAAGACGCCGAAGGCGATCCCGGTGTTGCGGACGTGGCGGACGTCCAGGAACGGCAACACCTGGTGCACCTCGTCCATCCCCACCCGGTCGGTCACCAGCCGCTTCGTCACCTGGTCTGCGACGATCGCGACCACGGCGACGCTGAGCATCCCCACCCACTGCAGGGAACCCGCCCGCTCGGGAGGTGGATCGGGGTCGGGAAGCCGCTCGACCGGGTCGGGCAGGCGCTCGATCACCCGCGCCGCTCCCGGCGAAACAACCGGTCGTGCGCCTTGCCGAGGTCGACGGTCATACCCCGGCCAGTATACCGGCCGGTCCCTCCGCTCCTAGGCGGCGGAGCTGTTCCTGGCGAGCTGTTCCTCGTGGTCGCGGACGGTCTGCAGCGTCGTTCCCAGCAACGACCGGAGGCGCGCGCGGAAGCGCTGTTCCTCGGACCGCAGGCCCTCGACCTCGCGGCGCACCGTGTCGCGCTCGGCGTACGCCTTGTGGACGATCTCGCGGGCGCGCATCTCGGCCTCGCGGACGGCGTTCTCGGCCTCACGCGACGCCGCGGCGCGCATCTCGTCGGCGGCCCGCTGGGCGGTGACCAGCGCGTCGCGCAGCGCCTGCTCGGTGTCGGTCACCTCGTTGAGGCGCACCTCGAGCTCGTGGACGCGGTCCTCGAGGTCGGCGCGGTCGCTCCATACGGTCTCGAACGCCTGCGTTGCGTCGAGCATGATCTGGTCGACCTCGGCGCAGCGGTAGCCGAGCAACCGCCGCGATGGTCGTTGGTGCCTGAGTTCTGCGGGTGAAATAGCCATGTCCGCGGTTTCGCCGCGGTCCGGCGGAGTCCTCCCGGCTCAGGTGAACGCGAGTAGGACCGCGACGACGATCCGGTTGGCGGCGTAGAGCACGATGAACGCGATGATCGGCGACAGGTCGAGCCCGCCCATCGGCGGCAGCAGCCCGCGGAACAGGTTGAGATACGGCTGGCACGCGTCGTAGAGCACGCCCCGCACCTTGTTCAGCAGCGGGTTGTACGGGAGCTGGAACCACGACAGCAGGATGTGGAGCAGCAGGAAGAGGGTGTAGATGTAGAAGCACCAGCTGACGAACGCGACGACGGTATCGACGCTCATCAGCCCAGCTCTCCGGCCCGGCGCATCGCGGCCGAGACGCCGTCGATGACGGCGCCGCGCACGCCCTTGCGCTCCATCTCGGCGAGACCGGCGGCCGCGGTGCCGCCCGGCGACGTGACCATCCGCCGCAGCGCGCTGCACGCAAGGTCCTCGTCGCGCAGCAGGTCGGCCGTGCCGGAGACGGTCGACAGGATCAGCTCGCGGGCCTGCGGGTAGCTGAGCCCGTTGACGACGCCCGCATCCTCGAACGCCTCGATGATCAGGCCGAGGAACGCGGGGCCGGAGCCGGACAGGGCGGTCGCGGCGTCGAACTGGCGCTCCTCCAGCGGGACGATCTCGCCCAGCGCCCGGAAGGCGCCGAGCACCGTCTGCTCCGCAACCGTGTCGATGAACCGGCCGGACGAGTACGCGAGCGTCCCCCGCCCCACCTGCACGCCGACGTTCGGCATGAACCGGAACACCGGCGCGTCGACGTCCAGGATCGTCTCCAGCGTCGCGGTGCGCACGCCGGCGGCCACGGACGCGATCGCCTTGCTGGGCGTGATCAGGTCGCTGACCTCGCGCAGCACGCGCTCGACGTCGATCGGCTTGACGC
>DATLLN010000098.1:0-2561 GCA_035537835.1 Gaiellales bacterium | reverse complement strand
ATCGGCCTGATCGCCGTCACCGCATCGGTCATCTACGGCGCCGCGACGTTCATGAACGCCGTCTTCGGCCTGTACGGCTTCAACCTCTTCCAGGCGACCTCGGACAGCCCGAGCAACCTGCTGCACGGGACGTTCCTGCTGTTCCTGCTGATCATCGCGCTCTCCGCGGTGGTCAACATCGCCGGCAGCCACCTGGTCGCCCGCATCAACGGCATCTCGGTCTGGTGGCACGTCGCCGGCGTCGCGGTCATCCTCGCCGTCCTGATCTTCGTCCCGGATAACCACGCGAGCGCCGACTTCGTCTTCACGGACCGGATCAACAACTCGGGCTTCAGCGACAGCATGTACTGGTTCTACGTCCTGCCGCTCGGCTTCCTGCTCACGCAGTACACGATCACGGGCTTCGACTCCTGCGCGCACGTGTCCGAGGAGACGCACGGCGCGGCGGACGCGGCGGCCAAGGGCGTGTGGCGGTCGATCTTCTACTCCGCGGCGATCGGCTGGGTCCTGCTGCTGGCCATCACCTTCCTGGCTGCCGGGCCCGATCAGCGCGACGCGGCGGCCGGCGGGTCGATCCCGCTGCTCGAGAGCGCGCTCGGCTCCGGCTCGGTCAAGCTCATCCTGATCATCTCCACCGTCGGCCAGGTGTTCTGCGGCGCCGCGTGCCTGACCAGCGCGTCGCGCATGTGCTACGCGTTCAGCCGCGACGGGGCGATCCCCGGCTGGCGGATCTGGAGCAAGGTCAACCACAACCGCGTCCCGGTCAACGCCGTGCTGTTCATGGCGGTGTTCGCGGCGGTCCTCACCGTGCCGGCCTTCTTCGGCAACGCCGCCGGCATTCCCGTCGCCTTCTTCGCCGTCGTGTCCGTCGCGGTCATCGGGCTCTACATCGCGTACGTGATCCCGATCTACCTGCGCTGGCGGGCGGGCGACTCGTGGGAGTCCGGCCCGTGGACCAACGGCCGCAAGTACCGCTGGATGAACCCGTTCGCCACCGTCTGGGTCGGGATCATCACGGTGATCTTCATCCTGCCGACCACCCCGGCCGGCGTGCCCTGGAACGACGAGTTCGACTGGAACGCCGTCAACTACGCGCCGCTGGTGACCGGCGGGGTCATCCTCGCCGTCGGCGTCTGGTGGCTCGCCAGCGCGCGCCACTGGTTCAAGGGCCCGCGGCACACGGTCGACGAGCTCGACAAGGAGATCGAGCTGGCCTAGTGGTCGGGGGCGCGGCGGGGTCGCTCAGGCGACGGCCCGCAGCAGCGCGGTGACGCCGGCGGCGATCAGCACGCCGGCGACCACCGACACGCCGCGCCACAGCGCGATGCCGGCCACGGCGACGCCCGCCGTGTCCGGCCCGACGTGCCAGTCCGTGCCGTCCGCGAGCGCCGACGTCACCACGAGCGCCGACAGCAGCGCCGCGGGCATGGCGGCGATGATCGCGGTGCACCACGCGGGCAGCTCGCGGCCGCCGAGCGCGAGCGGGCCGGCCGCCTTGATGGCCGCGGTCGCGACGGCGGACAGGGCGACGAGCAGCCAGGCCGTGGTCGTGCTCACCGAGTCGCGCTCCGGCGCCGGCTGACGCTGCGCAACCCGAGCAGCGCCGCCAGGCTGGCGGCCAGCACCGGGACGCCCGCCGGCGCGATCGGCACGAGCGTCAGGGCGACCAGGCCGCCGACGAGGCCGACGACCCGCCCCTGCGGCGTGCGCAGCTCCGTCAGCAGCAGGGCCAGGAAGAAGGCCGGGAACAGCGCGTCGAGCCCGAGCGTGGACGCCGAGGGCAGCACGTCGCCGGCCAGGGCGCCGACCACCGTCCCAGACACCCAGGTCACGTACTGCGGCAGCGTCGAGCCGAACATGAGGAAGCGGTCGAACCGCCCGTCGCCCGTGCTCGACAGCGCCCACGACGCGTCGACCACCGGCTGGCCCTGGGCGGCGCGCTTGATCGGGCCGCCCGGCAGCGACGGCGCGATGGCGATGCCCATGGGCAGGAAGCGGCTGTTCATCAGCGCGCCGGCCGCGACGGCCGACCCGAGCCCGCCGCCCGCTCCGAGGATGGCGAGGGATGCGAACTGCGCCGAGCCGGCGAAGACGACCGCCGACATGGCGATCGCGGCAGCGGCGGGCATCCCGGCGTCCCGGGCCAGGATCCCGAAGGAGAACGACACGAGGAAGCCGGCCGCCGCGAAGGGCAGCCCGAGGCGGATGCCGCGGCGGAGGGTGGCGCGATCGGCGGCGGTCACACGGCGAGGCTACGCGACGAGGTAGCCGGCCTCCTCCACCGCGGCCCGCACGTCCTCGTCCGCCACGCCGTCCCCGCGGACCTCCAGGCGCCCGGAGGCGAGCTCGATCTCGACCGCCTCGACGCCGTCCACCGCCGACACCTCGTCGCGCACCGCCCGGACGCAGTGGTCGCAGGTCATGCCGGTGATGCGGTAGTCGCGCGTCATCGGCGTCGATGATACCCGGGTGGGGTACTTGCGGACGCGCCGCTCCGCACGCACCCCGGCGGCGGCGTCACAGCGACCGCCGGTACGCCCGCCCCTCCCACGGCCCGAGCT
>DATLLN010000097.1:0-16179 GCA_035537835.1 Gaiellales bacterium | reverse complement strand
CTCGGGTCAAGGTGATGCGAGCGTGGGGAGGTCTGTGCGACGTCTCGCCCGACTACTCGCCGATCATGGGGCTGACCGAGGTGGACGGCTTCATCATCGACGCCGGCTGGGGCACCTACGGCTTCAAGGCCTCACCGATCGTCGGCCGCACGATCGCCGACCTGGTCGGCACCGGCACCACCCCCGATCTGATCCATCCCTTCCGGCTGGCCCGCTTCTACGAGGACGAGCTCGTCTCCGAGCGCGGCGCCGCCGCAGTCAGTCACTGAGGAAAGGCACATGACCACGATGACGATGAAGAGCAGCCTGGAGATCGCGCAGGAAGCAACGCTCCGGCCGGTGATGGACATCGCCAGGGAGATCGGCCTGGAGGAGGACGAGGTCGACCTGTACGGGCGGTACAAGGGCAAGATCAGCCTGGGCGCGATCGACCGTCTGGCCGGCGCGCCGGACGCGAAAATCGTGTGCGTGTCGGCGATCACGCCGACCAAGGCGGGCGAGGGCAAGACCACCACGTCCGTGTCGCTGACCCAGGGGCTGGGCCACATCGGCAAGCGCCCCGTGCTGTGCCTGCGCGAGCCGTCGCTCGGCCCGATCTTCGGGATCAAGGGCGGCGCGGCGGGCGGCGGGTTCACCCAGGTCGTCCCGATGGAGGATCTGAACCTCCACTTCACGGGCGACTTCCACGCCGTTGCCGCAGCGAACAACATGCTCGCCGCGTTCATCGACCGTCACATCTTCTACGGCAACGAGTGCCGGATCGCCCCGCATGGGGTCGCCTGGCGGCGGGCCGTGGACATGAACGACCGCAACCTGCGCAACATCGTCACCGGCCTCGGCGGCCCGACCCACGGCATCCCCCGCGAGACCGGCTTCGACATCGTCGCCGCCTCCGAGGTGATGGCGATCATGGGCATGGCCACCTCGCTGCAGGATCTACGCAAGCGGATCGGGTCGATCACCGTCGCCTACGACGTCGACGGCAACCCTGTCACCGCCGAGCAGATGGGCTGCGCCGGCGCGATGACGGTGCTGCTCAAGGACGCGCTGAAGCCGAACCTGATCCAGACGCTGGAGGGCCAGCCCTGCTTCATGCACATCGGGCCGTTCGGCAACATCGCCCACGGCAACAGCTCGATCGTCGCCGACCTGGTCGGCCGCAAGGTGGGCGACTACTTGATCACGGAGGCCGGATTCGGCTCCGACCTGGGCATGGAGAAGTTCATGGACATCGTCTGCCGCGCGGGCGGGTTCGGCCCCAACGCGGTGGTGTTGGTGGCCACCGCCAAGGCGCTCAAGCACCACGGCGGCAACCTCGAGGCGACCGGCGCCGAGGGCCTGAAGGCGATCGAGGAGGGCTCGAAGAACCTCGAGCGCCACATCCTGAACGCCAAGGAGTTCGGCGTCCCCTGCGTCGTCGCCGCGAACCGCTTCCCGACCGACACGGACGAGGAGGTGGCGCTGGTGCAGAAGCTGGCGATGGAGTACGGCGCCCACGCGGCCGTGCTCAACGAGGGCTTCGGCCGGGGCGGCGAGGGCGCGGCGGAGATGGCCGAGGCGGTCGCCGACGCCTGCGAGCAGCCGAACAGCTTCCACTTCGTCTACGAGGACTCGGATCCGATCGACGTCAAGATCGAGAAGATCGCGACCAAGATCTACCGGGCGGAGGGCGTCGACTTCCTGCCGGCGGCCCGGCAGAAGATCGACCAGTTCACCAAGGACGGCCTCACCGGCCTGTCGATCTGCATGGCGAAGACGCACCTCTCGCTGTCCGCGGACGCGGCGCTGACCAACGCGCCGACCGGGTACCGGATCCCGGTGCGGGACATCCGCCCGTACACCGGTGCGGGGTTCCTGACGGCGCTCTGCGGCGACATCATGCAGATGCCGGGGCTGGGCAAGACACCTGCCGGATTCAACGTCGACATCGACAAGGACGGCAAGACTGTCGGACTCTTCTAGCGACCCCTACCTGTCGCGCTCGGTCGCCGATCTGCTGGACGACATGGCCGACCGGACGCCGGCGCCCGGCGGCGGCGCGGCGGCGGCGCTCACGTGCGCGATGGGTGCGGCGCTGGTCGAGATGGCGACGTCCTTCGGCTCGGCTCACGGGCTCGACCGCGTGCGTGCGCGGGCGCACGAGATCCGCGAGGAGGTGTCGCTGCTCGCGCACGCGGACGGCGTCGCCTACGGCCACGTCCTCGATGCGCTGCGCGCGTCGGGCGACGAGCGCCACCGGCAGCTGGACGGCGCGGTGTCGGAGGCGATTGCCGTGCCGATGCGCGTGCTCGAGCTGGCGTCGGAGGTGGCCACTCTGGCAGCCGACGTTGCCGAAACCGGCAACCGGAACCTGGAGGGCGACGCCCTGGCCGGCTCGCTGCTGGCCGAGGCGGCGGCCCGCTCGGCGGCGACGCTGGCGCAGATGAACGTCAGCATGCTCTCGCGCGGGTCGATCGCCGATGCACAGCTCGAGAAGCTGCGCCCGGCGCTGGCGCGGGCCACCCGCGCGCGGGAGCGCGCGGTCGAGGCCTACGCCGCCATCTAGATCACAGGTACTTCTTGAACCAGGCGAGGATGCGTTCGGCGCGGTCGACGCGCCGGTCGGGCCGGGCCAGGTAGCGCATCCCGTGTGAGCTCTCCGGGAAGAGCACGTACTCCACCTCGCGCTCGAGCGCCCGCAGGGCGACGAACAGCTGCTCGTTGTCGGCCGGCGGGCAGCGCAGGTCGGCCTCGCCCTGGAGGATCAAGAGCGGCGTGGTGATGTTCACGACGTTGCGCAGCGGGGACTGCCGCCACAGGCTGTCGATGCCCTCCGGCGTCAGCGTCGTCCCCAGGCCCTCTGACTCGTTGTACATCACGCCGACGTCGCAGTTCGCGAAGGCCGCGACCTGGTTGGCGACGCCGTTCGAGGAGACCGCGGCCGCGAACCGGTCGCTGGTACCGACCAGCCAGTTGACCATGAAGCCGCCGTACGAGTTGCCGTAGCAGCCGAGCCGCTTGGGATCGGACAGGCCGGCCTTGACCAGGTGGTTCAGCACCGCGTGGCAGTCGGCGGCGTCGACGCCGCCCCAGTCGCCGAGCAGCGGGGCGATCCAGTCGCGGCCGCGGTTATACGAGCCGCGGATGTTCGGCCGGACGACGCGGTAGCCGGCGGACGCCCACATCTTCGTGTCCTGGTTGGGCGAGCGGTTCCAGGCCCAGGTCGGGCCGCCGTGGATCTCGAGGATCGTCGGCAGCGGCCTCTTGCGCGCGTTCGGCGGGGAGAGCACGAACGCCTGGATCTTGCCGCCCGGGCCGCGGATCTCGAGCTCCTCCTGCACGGGCTGCGCCCGGCCCCGCGACCACGCCTGACCGCTGCGCGTCAGCTGCCGCGGCGTCACCCCTGGCTCGACCGCGTACACGTCCGGATCGCTGACCGAGCCCAGCGTCATCAGCGCGACCGTGTTGCCGCCGCCCTCGGCGACCGCCTGCACGCCGGGGCCGAGCGCGGGATCGACCAGCGGTGGGCCGATGCGGTCGTCGGTCACGCGGAAGGGGATCTCGTTGCCGTCGTCGTGGACGATCGTCAGCCGCTCGTCGGTGGTGTCGCCCTCGCCGGCGAAGCGGTCGAGCTCCGCGGTCAGCGCGACCGCCCTGCCGTTGCGCTCGACCCGGTAGAGCACCTGTGGGTCGTCCGACATGGCCGGGTGGCGCATCACGGCGACGCACACCGGCGTACCGTCGGCGTCGAACGAGGCGCGCACCGCGTGGCCGGGGAGCTTCGAGCGGACACGGACGCGCCGGCTGCGGACGTCGACGACGTGCAACTGGGCCAGGGGATCGATGTCGCGGCGCTCGCCGCGGTCGGCCAGGAACCCGATCTGCGTGCCGTCGGGGTGCGGGGTGACGCACGACGCAAACCAGGGACCCTCGGTCAGCCGCCGCGCGCGTCCGCTGAGCTGCACCAGGTGGACGTGCGTCGGGTGGTCGAGCAGCCCGTCGTCGTCCGACCGCCAGTCGACCCGGCGCAGCACGCGGGCCGTTGCGGTGCCCTTCTCGCGCTCGCCCACCAGCACGTGCGACTCGCCGTCGGTGGCGATCACCGCGACGGCGCGGCCGTTCGGCATCCATTCGAACTCGGTGACCCCGCGCTTGAACTCGGTCAGCCGCGTCGCGTCGCCGCCCTCCATCGGCAGCAGCCACACCTGCGTGATCTCGTTCTCGCGGTCGGAGGTGAACGCCAGCGCCGCGCCGTCGGGCGAGAAGCGCGGCCGGCCGTCGGTCCACGCGCCGCCGGTCAGCCGGCGGGCGCGGCCGCCGCGGTAGGGGACGATCCAGAGGCCGGTGCGGTCGGCGCCGTCGACGACGGTGCGCTCCGCGTAGACGACCTGCCGGCCGTCGGGGGACACCGCGATCTCGCCGATCAGGCGTTGTCGCAGGAGATCCTTCGGAGTGAGGCGATTGGTGGTGGGCATTCGCGGAGTATCCCGGATGGCTGCGCGACTCGATACACTCGGGGCGTCTCGATGCGTGTCCTACTCGTTGGATCCGGCGGGCGCGAGCACGCACTCGCGTGGGGGCTGGCGCGTTCGCCGCTGCTGGGCGAACTGCACGCCGCGCCCGGGAACCCCGGGATCGGGGACGTCGCCACGCTGCACGATGTGGCCGTCGGCGACCACGAGGGCCTGACGGAGCTCGCCGGCTCGCTGGCCGCCGACCTGGTCGTGGTGGGACCCGAGGCACCGCTGGTCGGCGGCCTCGTCGACCGCCTGGAGGACGCCGGCATCGCCGCGTTCGGGCCGCGCGGGGCGGCGGCGCAGCTGGAGGGGTCGAAGACCTTCGCCAAGTCGGTGATGGACGCCGCGATGGTGCCGACGGCGGCCTTCGCGGTGTGCGACACGCCGGCGGCGGCGCAGATGGCGATCGCCGACGCCAACGGCAACGTGGTGATCAAGGCCGACGGCCTGGCCGCCGGCAAAGGTGTGTTCGTCTGCTCGTCGGTGGCCGAGGCCGAGGCGGCGGTGCAGTCGTGCCTGATCGACCGGCGGTTCGGCTCGGCCGGCGCGCGGGTGCTGGTCGAGGAGCGGCTGGAGGGGCCCGAGGTCTCGCTGCTCGCCCTGTGCGACGGCGAGACGGTGGTGCCGCTGGCGCCCGCCCGCGACCACAAGCGGCTGGGCGACGGCGACGTCGGGCCGAACACTGGCGGTATGGGCTGCTACTCGCCGACGCCGGACGTCCCGCCGGAGCTGGTCGAGCAGATCGTCGCCACCGTCCACCGGCCGGTGGTCAACGAGCTGGCCCGCCGCGACATGCCGTTCCGTGGCTGCCTGTACGCGGGGCTGATGCTGACCGCCGACGGGCCGAAGGTGCTGGAGTTCAACGTCCGGTTCGGCGACCCCGAGGCGCAGGTGCTGGTCCCCCGGCTGGAGGGCGACCTGCTGGACGCCCTGCAGCGCTGCGCGAGCGGCGCGCTGCTCGGGTCGGCGCTGGGCGTCTCGCGACGATCGTGCGTGACCGTGGTGATGGCCGCGCCCGGCTATCCGGATGCGCCCGAGGACGGCATCCCGATCAGGGGTGTGGGCGCGGCCGGCGAGCTCGAGGACGTGATGGTCTTCCACGCAGGCACCGCGCTACATGACGGCGGCCTCGTCTCCGCCGGCGGCAGGGTGCTGAACGTCACCGCCCTGGGCGACGACCTGGCGGATGCCCGGCGCCGCGCATATGCGGCCGTTGATGCGATCGAGTTCCCAGGCGAACAGCACCGAATGGACATCGGCGCCGCGGCGGCGGTCGAGCAGCATGCCTGAGCCGCAGCCGCTGCCGCAGGTGCATCCGGTCTGGGAGGAGCTCGAGGCCGCGGGCCCGCAGGTCGGCATCGTGATCGCGACCGAGGCCGACCGCGAGATCATCTCGGCCGCCTGTGACGAGCTCCTGGAGCGGGCGATCACGTTCGAGCTGAAGGTGCTGTCGGCGCACGGCGACCCCCGCGAGGTGGCCGAGTACGGCTCGACCGCGGCCCTGCGCGGTCTGCGCGTGATCATCGCCGCGGCGGGCGGCGCGGCCGCACTGCCGGGGGTGCTGGCCAGCTACACCGAGCTGCCGGTGATCGGCATCCCGATCCGCCGACAGGAGATGGGGCTGGGCGGCTTCGACGCGCTGTTGTCCGTCGTGCAGATGCCCGAGGGCGTGCCGGTCGCCTGCATGGCCGTGAACGGCGCGAAGAACGCGGCGATCTACGCCGCCAAGATCCTGGCCCAGGGCCCGGGCCCGCCGGCCCAGCTCTGACTCCCACCAGCGGTTCACCGGCGGGGGCGGTCGGGGCCGGTTGGTAGACTCGTTCCAGCCGTGATCTCCCGTTACACCCGCCCTGAGATGGGCGCCGTCTGGTCGGACGAGCGCCGGTTCCAGCGGTGGCTCGACGTCGAGATTGCGGCGATGGCGGGGTGGGCCGACCTGGGTGTCGTCCCGGCTGACGCCGTCGCCGCGGTGCGCAGCCGGGCGTCGATCGACGTCGCGCGTATCCTCGAGATCGAGTCCCGCACGCACCACGACGTGCTCGCGTTCACCGAATCGGTGTCCGAGCAGGTCGGGCCCGAGGCCCGGTGGTTCCACTACGGCCTGACCTCGTCGGACGTCGTCGATAGCGCGCTGGCGCTGCAGCTGCGCGATGCCGGCGAGCTGCTGCTGGCGGCCGTCGACCGAGCCGAGCGCGCGGTGCTGGTGCGCGCCGAGGAGCACCGCCACACCCCGACCATCGGCCGGACACACGGCGTTCACGCCGAGCCGACGACCTTCGGCCTCAAGCTGCTGGGCTGGGTGACCGAGCTCCGCCGCGACCGCGACCGGCTGGCCGCCGCCCTCGAGGGCGTGCGCGTCGGCAAGCTCTCCGGCGCCGTTGGCACCTACGCCAACTGCGACCCCCGGGTCGAGGACTTCGCCCTGTCGGCGCTCGGGCTGGAGCGCGAGGACGTCGCGACGCAGGTGATCCCCCGCGACCGGCACGCGACGCTGCTCGCGGCGATCGCCATCACCGGCTCGTCTCTCGACCGGTTCGCCATCGAGATCCGCCACCTGCAGCGCACCGAGGTGCGCGAGGCGCTGGAGCCGTTCGCCGCGGGCCAGAAGGGCTCGTCGGCGATGCCGCACAAGCAGAACCCGATCATCAGCGAGCGGATCAGCGGACTCGCCCGGGTGCTCCGCGCCAACGCCCAGGTCGGGTTCGAGAACATGCCGTTATGGCACGAGCGTGACATCTCCCACTCCTCCGCCGAGCGCGTCGTCCTGCCGGACTCGACGATCGGGCTGGACTACATGCTCGACCGGTTCACCTGGCTGATCGAAGGCCTGGTCGTGGACGGCGAGCGGATGATGCGCAACCTGGAAGCGTCCCACGGGCTGGTGTTCTCCGGCCGGGCGCTGCTGGCGCTGGTGGAGTCCGGGATGTCCCGCGAGGACGCGTATGAGGTGATCCAGCGAAACGCGCTGCGGGCCTGGGACGAGGGACTGCCGCTGCGCGGCCTGCTGGAGGTCGACCCCGAGGCCGCCCGCGTTCTGGACGAGGCCGAGCTCGACCGGGTCTTCGACCTCGACGGCTTCCTGCGCCACGTTGACGACGTGTTCGACCGCACCACCGAGCGGCTGGGGCTGACCCGTGCCTGACGATCTCGCGCGCGCCCACGAGGCATCCGGCAAGGTGCGCGAGCTGTACCGCTACGGCGACACGATCCTGATGGTCGCCTCCGACCGCATCTCGGCGTTCGACGTGATCATGCCGACGCCGATCCCGCACAAGGGCCGGGTGCTGACGGCGCTGTCGCGGTTCTGGTTCGACCAGACGGCCCACATCGTCCCCAACCACATGATCTCGATCCTGCCCGAGGCGTTCGCCGCGCAGGCCATGGAGGATCCAGACCTGATCGGCCGATCGATGCTCGTTCAGCGGCTGACGATGCTGCCGATCGAGTGCGTCGTCCGCGGTTACCTGGCCGGCTCGGGCTGGAAGGACTACCAGGCCACCGGCGCCGTGTGCGGGCACTCGCTGCCGTCCGGCCTGCGCGAGTCCGACCGGCTGCCGAACCCGATCTTCACGCCGGCCACGAAGAACACCGAGGGCCACGACATCAACATCGACCGCGCGACCGCGCAGCTGCTGATCGGCGAAGAGCGGGTGGCCAAGATCGAGGAGCTGTCGCTGGCGGTGTACGAGGCCGGCGCGGCCTTCGCCCAGCAGCGCGGCCTGATCCTGGCGGACACCAAGATGGAGTTCGGCATCGACCGGATCGGCGAGCTGGTGCTCGGCGACGAGCTGCTGACGCCGGACTCGTCGCGGTTCTGGCCGGTCGACGGCTATGCGCCCGGCGGGCCTCAGCCGTCATTCGACAAGCAGTATGTGCGCGACCACCTGGAGACGCTCGACTGGGACAAGACGCCGCCCGGGCCAGAGCTGCCGCCCGAGGTCGTCGAGGGCACGCAGCGCCGCTACTTCGAGGCGTACGAGCGGCTCGTCGGGGAGCCGTTCGGTGACTACCTGCAACGGATGGGAGTGACATGAAGGTGACCGTACTGGTCAGGCCGCGCGACGGCATCCTCGACCCGCAGGGGGAGGCTGTCCGCCGCTCATTGGCCGGGCTCGGCTACCCGGCGGCGGATGTCCGCGCGGGCAAGGTGTTCGACCTCGACGTCGAGGGCGGCGACGAGGAGCAGGTGCGGCGGATCGCCGGAGAGATCGCCGAGAAGGTGCTCTCGAACCCGCTGATCGAGCAGTACGAGGTCGAGCTGGTGGGCGCGTGACCCGGGTCGGCGTGGTCGTGTTCCCGGGGTCGTGTGACGACCGCGACGCGACGCGCGCCGTCGAGGCGATGGGCGCGGAGCCGGTCGCTCTGTGGCACGGCGACGCCGATCTGCGGGGAACCGACGCCGTGCTCGTGCCGGGCGGCTTCTCCTACGGCGACTATCTGCGCCCGGGGGCCCTGGCATCGTTGTCTCCAGTGATGACGGCCGTGCGGACGCACGCCGATGCGGGGCGGCCGGTGCTGGGCGTCTGCAACGGCTTCCAGGTGCTGACCGAGACCCGGCTGGTGCCCGGCGTGCTCCGCACCAACGCCTCGATGCAGTTCAGGTTCGAGGATGCCAACCTCGTGGTCGAGCGCGAGTCGCCGTGGCTGCCGGGGCGGATCGCCGGCGACGTGCTGTCGATTCCGATCAAGCACCACGACGGCTGCTGGTTCGCCGAGCCCGAGGCCGTCGCCGAGCTGGAGGCGCGCGGCCAGGTGCTGCTGCGCTACCGCGAGAACCCCAACGGCTCGGTCGGCTCGATCGCCTGCGTGACCAACGAGCGAGGCAATGTCGCCGCGCTGATGCCGCACCCGGAGCATGCCGTCGACCCCCTGCTGGGCTCGACCGACGGCCGCGTGCTGCTGCAGGGCATGCTCGACCTGGCCCGCCAGCCGGTGGCCGTGTAACCGGTCGATCTGCCCCGTGGGGTAGCATTCCTCAGGCCTTGAATGCCGTCTCGCCAGAGCCGCTGCATCGCACCCTCGGGCTGACCGACGGGGAGCTTGGGCGTATCCAGGAGCTGCTGGGCCGCGATCCGAACGACTTCGAGCTGGCCGTGTACTCGCTGCTCTGGAGCGAGCACTGCGGCTACAAGCACTCGCGGCTGCTGCTCCGCCGGTTTCCGACGTCCGGCGAGCGCGTGCTCCAGGGCCCGGGTGAGAACGCCGGCGTGATCGACGTGGGCGACGGGCTCGCCGTTGCCCTCAAGGTCGAGAGCCACAACCACCCATCTGCGGTCGAGCCGTTCCAGGGCGCTGCAACCGGTGTCGGCGGCATCCTCCGCGACATCTTCGCGATGGGCGCACGGCCGATCGCGATCCTCGACTCGCTGCGCTTCGGCGAGCTGGACGACGACCGCCAGCGGCACCTGTTCTCCGGCGTGGTGGCCGGGGTTGGCTCCTACGGCAACTGCGTCGGCGTCGCCAACGTGGGCGGCGAGGTCGAGTTTGACGACTCCTACGAGCACAACACGCTGGTCAACGCGATGTGCGTCGGCCTGCTGCCCGCCGAGAAGCTGACGAGTGCCAAGGCCACCGGCCCGGGCAACTTGGTGGTGCTGTACGGGTCGAAGACCGGCCGCGACGGTATCGGCGGCGCATCCGTGCTGGCCTCGCAGGGCTTCGACGAGAGCTCGGCGGACAAGCGGCCGAGCGTGCAGATCGGCGACCCCTTCACCGGCAAGAAGCTGATCGAGTGCACGCTCGACCTGCTCGACCGCGGGCTACTCGCTTCGCTGCAGGACCTGGGCGCGGCGGGGCTCGCGTCGTCGCTCAGCGAGATGGCGGCGAGCGGCGGAGTCGGGATCGACGTCGACCTCTCGGCGGTGCCGCTGCGCGAGGCGGACATGGAGCCGTTCGAGATCATGATCTCCGAGTCGCAGGAGCGGATGGCCGCGGTCGTCGAGCCGGGACGGCTGGACGACGTGCTGAGCGTCTGCGCTCGCTGGGATCTGGACGCGACGGTGATCGGGTCGGTCACCGCCTCGGGCCTGCTGCGGGCGTTCGCCGGCGGCGTCGAGGTGGGGTCGATGCCGGTCGACACGCTGGTCGACGGCGCGCCCCGCTACAAGGTCGCGCAGGAGCGGCCCGCCCGGCTGGAGGACCGGCCCCGGCTGTTCGCCGACCCGGTCGACCCGTCGGCCGCGCTGCGCGCGATGCTCAGCTCGACCGACTGCGGCAGCCGGCGGTGGGTGACCCGCCAGTACGACCAGCTGGTCGGCTCGGGCACGGTGGTGCGGCCGGGCGGCGACGCGTCGGTCGTGCGGCTGACGCCCTCGGCTCGCGCGATCGCCGTCTCTCTCGACGGCAATGGCCGGCGGACGTCGCTCGATCCGCGGCGCGGCGGGATGAGCATCGTCTGCGAGGCGGCCCGCAACGTCGCCTGCACGGGAGCGCGGCCGGCCGCGATGACGAACTGCCTGAACTTCGGCAACCCCGAGACCGGCGAGGTCGGCTACGAGCTGGCCGAGTCGATCGAGGGTATGTCGCTGGCCTGCGAGGCGCTCGACCTGCCCGTCGTATCGGGCAATGTCTCGCTCTACAACGAGCATTTCGGCCGGGCGATCCACCCGACGCCGGTGGTCGGCGTCGTGGGAGTGCTGGACGACGCGTCCCTGGCCGTGCGCGCCGCGTTCCGCGAGGCCGGCGACGTCGTGCTGCTGGCCGGCGACGGCGAGGCGGCGCTCGACGGCTCGGCCTACCAGAAGGTGGTGCTCGGCGAGCACGGCGGCCGGATCCCCGAGCCCGACCTGGACTCCGAGCGGCGACTGCACGAGTTCCTGGCGCAGGCGGCGGAGCGCGGGCTGCTGCGCAGCGCCCATGATGTCGCCTCCGGCGGCATCGCGTTGTGCGTGGCCGAGGCGGCGATCGCCGGGGCGGTCGGTGCGGCGGTCGAGGCCGATGACCTGTTCGGCGAGGGCGACGGCCGCGTCGTGATCGCCGCCGCGCAGGCCGACGTCGCCGCGCTGCGCGAGCTCGCCGGCGACCTGCCGCTGCGCGAGATCGGCACGGTCGGCGGGTCGGCCATCCGGGTCGGCGCCGCCGAGCTGTCGCTGGCCGAGGCGGCCGCGCTGCACGATGCGGGCATCCCCAATGCGGTGGGCGCCTGATGTGCGGCATCTTCGGCATCTACGATCCGGTCGGCGCCCCCGACCGCGACGTCGCGCGGCTCACCTACTTCGGCCTCTACGCGCTGCAGCACCGCGGCCAGGAGAGCGCGGGCATCGCCGTCTCCGACGGCAGCCGGGTGATGGCGATGAAGGACATGGGCCTCGTCAACCAGGTGTTCGACGAGCCCAAGCTGTCGGCGCTGCCCGGGCGGATGGCGATCGGCCACGCGCGCTACTCGACCACCGGCTCGACCGTGTGGCGCAACGCCCAGCCGATCGTGCAGCATGCCGGCGGCCGGACGATCGCGCTCGCCCACAACGGCAACCTGACCAACACGACCACCCTTCGTGACGAGCTGCGCGAGCAGCGGGTGCGGCTGCACTCGACCTCGGACACCGAGGTGATCGCGGCGCTGATCGCGAACCATCCGTCGGGCGACCTGGGCACCGCCGTCACCGACACCATGCAGCAGATCGAGGGCGCGTTCGCCGCCGTCGTCCTCTCCGAGAACGCGGTCGCGGGGTTCCGTGATCCCGACGGCATCCGCCCGCTGGTGGTCGGCCGCGTCGACGACTCCTGGGTGCTCGCATCCGAGACCTGCGCGCTGGACATCATCGGCGCGACCGTCGAGCGCGAGCTCGCCCCGGGCGAGCTGGTCGTGCTCGACGAGCACGGCGCCCACTTCAGCCAGGCCGTGCCGCCGCGCAGCGAGTCGCTGTGCATCTTCGAGTACATCTACTTCGCCCGGCCGGACACCACCCTCAACGGCCACGGGCTGTACGAGGCCCGGGTCGAGATGGGCCGGAGGCTGGCCGCCGAGTCCACCGTCGAGGCCGACGTCGTCATCCCGGTCCCCGATTCCGGGACGCCCGCCGCGGTCGGCTTCGCCCAGGCCAGCGGCATCCCGTTCGGCGAGGGGCTGGTCAAGAACCGCTACGTCGGCCGCACGTTCATCCAGCCCGACCAGGCGCTGCGCGAGCGCGGCGTCAAGCTCAAGTTCAACGTGCTGCGCTCAGTGCTCCAGGGCAAGCGGGTGGTGGTCGTCGACGACTCGATCGTCCGTGGCTCGACCACCCGCAAGCTGGTCACCATGCTGTTCGAGGCGGGCGCCCAGGAGGTGCACCTGCGCATCTCGTCGCCGCCGATCATCTCGCCCTGCTTCTACGGCATCGACATGGCCGACCAGGATCAGCTGATCGCCGCCGGCCGCAACGTCGGCCAGGTGCGCGACGCGCTGGGTGCGACCTCGCTCGCCTACCTGTCGCTGGAGGGGCTGCAGGAGGCGACCGGCCAGACCTCCGACCACTTCTGCCGCGCCTGCCTGACCGGCGACTACCCGACCCACATCCCGGACGAGATGCGGCTGTCGAAGCTCCGCTTCGAGCCGCTGCCTGCGCCGGCGGCCGCCGGGTGAGCGACGAGCCGTTGACCTACGCCTCCGCCGGCGTCAGCCTGGAGGCGGGGGACGAGGTGGTCGAGCGGATCAAGGGTGCGGTGGCCTCGACGCACGTCAAGGGCGTCGTGGGCGGGGTCGGCGGGTTCGCGGGCCTGTTCACTCCGAGCCTCGGCGACCCGCTGCTGGCAGCCGGCTGCGACGGCGTCGGCACCAAGATCCTGCTGGGCAAGCAGGCCGGCAGGTTCCACGGCCTGGGCGTCGACCTGGTCGCGATGTGCGCCAACGACGTGCTGACCAGCGGCGCGCGGCCGGCGTTCTTCATGGATGTGATCACCTGCGGCAAGGTCGTCCCGGAGCGGGTGGCCGAACTGGTCGAGGGCGTCGCAGACGGCTGCAGGCAGGCGGGCTGTGCGCTGCTCGGCGGCGAGACGGCGGAGCACCCGGACATGATGCCGGCCGACGATTTCGACATGGCCGGCTTCTGCGTCGGCGGCTGTGAACGGCGGGAGATGATCTCGGGCTCCCGCTGTCAGGCCGGCGACGTGGTGATCGCGCTGGCCTCCAGCGGCCCGCACTCGAACGGGTTCTCGCTGATCCGCAAGCTCCTGGAGCGGTCCGGGAACTCGCTGGACGACACCCCGCCCGAGCTCGGCGGCCGATCGGTCGCCGACGTGCTGCTCGAGCCGACGCGGATCTACGCCGAGCCGGTGCGGATGCTGGTGGCAACGCTCGACGTCCACGCGATGGCGCACATCACCGGCGGCGGCATCCCCGGCAACGCGGGCCGCTCGCTGCCCGCCGGCGTCGGCATGCGGATCGACCTCTCGAGCTGGGAGCGGCCCGCGGTGTTCGGCTGGCTCGCCTCGCTCGGCGTCGAGGAGGAGGAGATGCGGCGGGTGTTCAACCTCGGCGTCGGCTACATCGCCGTGGTGCCCGCCGATGTGGCCGAGCTGGCCGTGCGGGTGCTGACCGGGGCCGGTGAGACCGCGTGGGTCGCCGGCGAGCTGGTCGAGGGCGACGGGGTGGTGCTGCACTGAAGGCCGGCGTGCTGATCTCGGGATCCGGCACGAACCTGCAGGCGCTGATCGACGCGCCCGACATCGAGGTCGCGTGCGTGGTGTCGAGCCGTGCCGACGCGGGCGGTCTGGCCCGGGCGGAGGCGGCCGGCCTGCCGGCGCTGGCCTCGGCGGACGAGTCGGAGACGCTCGAGTTCCTCGAACGCCACACCGTCGGCGTCGTCGTGCTCGCCGGGTACATGCGCATCCTGTCGCCGGACTTCGTGCGCCGGTACTCCGGGCGGATCCTCAACGTGCACCCGTCGCTGTTGCCGGCCTTCCCCGGCGCGACGGCCGTGGCGGACGCCCTTGCGCATGGCGTCCGCGTCACCGGTGTCACCGTTCACCTGGTCGACAACGATCACGTGACCGCCGACTCGGGGCCGATCGTGCTGCAGGAGGCCATGACCGTTTCGTATGATGAGCCGCCCGAGGAGGTTCTGGGCCGGATGCACGAGATCGAGCACCGGTTGCTTCCCGCGGCGGTGCGGCTGTTTGCGGCGGGCCGCCTCCAGGTGGAGGGGCGGCGAGTGCGTGTGAAGGAGCCAGTGTGAGGATCGAGCGAGCGCTTGTGTCGGTCAGCGACAAGTCCGGGCTGGAGCCGTTCGCCCGCGGGCTGCATGAGCTGGGGGTCGAGCTGGTCTCGACCTCGGGCACGGCCGCGGCGCTGGCCGAGGCCGGCATCCCGTTCACGAGCGTCGAGGATCTGACCGGCGCCGCCGAGATGCTGGGCGGCCGCGTGAAGACGCTGCACCCGTCGATCCACGCCGGCATCCTGGCCCGCCGCGACCGGGCCGAGGACATGCGGACGCTCGAGGAGCAGGGCATCAAGCCGATCGACATGGTCGTCTGCAACCTCTATCCGTTCCGGGCCGTCGCGAACCGCCGCGAGGTGTCCGAGCCCGAGGTGATCGAGAACATCGATGTCGGCGGCCCGACCATGGTGCGCGCGGCGGCCAAGAACCACCAGGCGGTCGCCGTGGTTACCGAACCCGAGCGCTACGGCTTCCTGCTCGACGAGCTGCGCGCCGGCGCCGGGTCGTTGTCCAACGAGACGCGGCGCGACCTCGCGGGTGAGGCGTTCGCCCACACCGCCGGGTACGACGCCGCCATCTCGGCATGGTTCACGGACACCGATCCCTTCCCCGAGCACCTCGTGCTCGACCTGGTGAAGGCCGGCGATCTGACGTACGGCGAGAACCCGCACCAGCGCGCCGCCTTCTACGTCGAGGCGGGGGCGCGGCGGCATCTGCTCTCGCGGATCGAGCAGCTGGGCGGCAGGGCGCTGTCGTTCAACAACCTCGGCGACCTGAACGCCGCGCGCTCCGCCGTCGCCGCATTCCAGGTGCCGGCCTGCGTGATCGTCAAGCACGGCAACCCGTGCGGCGCCGCGGTCGGGGCGACGGTCGAGGAGGCGTACGCGAAGGCGCTGGCGGCCGACCCGCGGTCCGCCTACGGAGGCGTGATCGCTGTCAACCGCCCGGTCTCGGAGGAGCTGGCCCGAGCGCTGCACGAGCAGTTCGTCGAGGTGCTGTTCGCGCCGGGGTACGACGACGCCGGGCTCGAGGTGCTGCGCGGGAAGGGCGAGCTGCGGATCCTCGAGGACCGGGAGCGGCGCAAGGCGAGCCCGGGCGAGCGCGACTTCCGCCGCGTGCTGGGCGGCGTGCTCGTCCAGGACCGCGATACGGATCTCGACGACCGCGACGCGATGACGGTGGTCAGCGAGGCCGCGCCCGACGAGCGCGGCTGGGGCGACTTGCTGTTCGCGTGGCGGCTGTGCAGGTACGCGCGGTCGAATGCGATCGTGATCGCCCGCGACCTGGCGTCGGTCGGCATCGGTTCCGGCCAGACCAGCCGTGTCGACGCGGTGCGGCTGGCGGTCGAGAAGGCGGGCGACCGGGCGTCCGGCGCCGCGCTGGCGTCGGACGCGTTCTTCCCGTTCGACGACGGCCCGCGGGCCGCCGTGGCCGCAGGCGTCAAGGCGATCATCCAGCCCGGCGGCTCGAAGCGCGACGACGAGGTGATCGCCGCCGCCAACGAGCTGGGCGTGGCCATGGTGGTCACCGGCCGCCGCCACTTCCTGCAC
>DATLLN010000096.1:0-2531 GCA_035537835.1 Gaiellales bacterium | reverse complement strand
ATGAAGGACATGGGCCTGGTCAACCAGGTGTTCGACGAGCCGAAGCTGAGCGCGCTGCGAGGGCGTCAGGCGCACGACGCCGGCGTCGCCGCCCGGCCGCACGGCCGTGCCCGAGCCGACCAGCTGATCGTACTGGCGGTGCACCCAGCGCCTGCTGCCCGCGGCCGGCGACCCCAGCAGTGCCCGCAGGGCCGCGTCCGGGTCGGCGGCCGGCGCGAACGAACGCGGCGCATCGGCCAGCCGTGCCGGCCGTTCGCGCGGCACCTGGTACTGGGGCGCGCCGTCGACCAGGGTCTCGACCGGCATGTCGCCGACCATCTCGCCGTCGAAGAAGGCGCGCAGCATGCCGTGGCCGGCGACCTCGCCGATCACGGTGGCGTCGACCTCCCAGCGGCTGCAGACCTCCACCACCCGGTCGAGCGAGCCCGGCTCGACGACCGCCGCCATCCGCTCCTGCGACTCGGAGATCATGATCTCGAACGGCTGCATGTCGGACTCGCGCAGCGGCACGCGGGACAGGTCGACGTCGAGGCCGACCCCGCCGCGCGCGGCCATCTCGGAGGTCGAGCTGGCCAGACCGGCGGCGCCCAGGTCCTGCAGCGAGGCCAGCAGGCCGCGGTCGAGCAGCTCGAGCGTGCACTCGATCAGCTTCTTGCCCATGAACGGGTCGCCGATCTGCACGCTGGGCCGCTTGTCGGAGGAGCTCTCGTCGAATCCCTGGGAGGCCAGCACGCTGGCGCCGCCGATGCCGTCGCGGCCGGTCCGCGATCCGTACAGCACCAGCAGGTTGCCCACGCCGGAGGCGCGGGCCGTGGTCAGCCTGCCGGCGTCGAGCAGCCCGACGCACATGGCGTTCACCAGGCAGTTGTGCTCGTAGGCGTCGTCGAACTCGACCTCCCCGCCCAGGTTGGCCACGCCCACGCAGTTGCCATAGTGGCCAACGCCGGAGACCACGCCGGCGAACAGGTGCCGCTGGCGGTCATCGTCGAGCTCACCGAACCGCAGCGAGTCGAGGATGGCGATCGGCCGGGCGCCCATCGCGAAGATGTCGCGGAGGATGCCGCCGACACCCGTCGCGGCACCCTGAAACGGCTCGACGGCGGACGGGTGGTTGTGACTCTCGACCTTGAGGGCGACGGCCAGGCCGTCGCCGACGTCGATCACGCCCGCGTTCTCGCCCGGCCCCTGAAGCACGCGCTCACCGGAGGTGGGGAATCGCCGCAGCAGCGGCTTCGAATGCTTGTAGCCGCAGTGCTCGCTCCAGAGCAGCGAGTAGACGGCCAGCTCGAAATCGTTGGGATCGCGTCCCAGCTGCTCGTGGATACGGTCGAGCTCGCCATCGGTGAGGCCGAGAGCGCGATGCAGCGGCTGAGGCGAGACGGCGTTCAAAGCCTGAGGAATCCTACCCCAGGGGCCGGATCGACCCAGGCACCCGCCCTGCGCGTGCGGGCGCCCTCACGCGGCGCCGGCTCCGGCCGCCAGCCGGTGGGCGTCCTGAAGCGCCTCGCGCAGCCGCTCGGATGCGATCCGGCCGGGAAGCTGCGTCTGCCAGGCGTCGATCACCGTGTAACCGCCCAGGTCGAGCTCATGGCGGTTCAGGTGCCGGTGCAGCTGGTCGTCGGTCAGCCGCAGACCGATGCCGCCAGCGCCGATGGCGAACGCGTAGATCACCCCGTTGTCAGCCGCCAGCACCGGCACCCCGTAGGCGGCGTACCAGCCCTGGGGCAGCTGGGGAAGCTCGCCGGCCAGGGAGATCAGGCGGTCGCACACCTCGGGCAGCGCGTGCAGCTCGTAGCCGTCGAGGTCGTGGGACATCGTTGGCTCCGCCTCGGCCTCGAGCAGCTCCAGCAGATCAGCATTGGCGGGATTGTCGAACACGCCCACCCGCAGGATGCTAGAGCCGGGTCAGCGCCGCCTGATGCCGGTGCAGCGGATCGACGGCCGGCCCGTGTGCGCCCCGGCAACGGTCAGACAGGCCCGGGTCGGAATCAGCGAGGCCCGGCGGGACGGCTCCGGCCCGGCATGCGCCGGGGCTGCGGCAAGCACCGCGGCCAGCGGCAGGGCGAGCGCCAGGACGCGGGGCGAGCGGAGAGCGGCCGCGAGGCCGCCCTCCGCGCTCCCGCGGCGATCAGTGCGGCTTTCCGCCGTGCTTCCCATGTGTCGAGCTCGAGCCGTGGCCGCCCCCGTGAGAGGAGCCGCCCGTGGTGTGCTGCGACCGTCCGCCGCCATGCACCTTCTCGTGCTTGGCATGCTTCTCGTGCTTCGCATGCGTCAGCCGGCCGGCGTGCTTGCCGTGCGTGGTCTGCCCGCCCTGGCGCGCGCCCTGCTGCTCCCGCTGCTGGGCGCCGGCGTCGCCGGCCTCGTCGGTGGGCTGCTGGCCGGTGGTCTCCGGCTCCTCGCTCTGCCAGCCCTTGTGCAGGCCGCAGTTGGCGTGGCCCTGCTTGTTGAAGTGCACTCCGTTGTGGACGCAGGCCGGATACGCGGAGTCGCGCACCGTCTCCGCCGCCAGCGAGAGGCCTCCGGCGATCCAC
>DATLLN010000095.1:0-4467 GCA_035537835.1 Gaiellales bacterium | reverse complement strand
ATGTTCGTCGCCTCGTGCGTCCAGACGATCCAGGAATCGCCGTTGGCGTCGAGGAAGCAGGTTCGATGGCCACCCGGAGGCGGCGTGCTGCCGGCCACGGCGGCCGGATGCCGCCACACCGGCGGACAGCCGCTCTCGGCCGCAGTCACTCCGTGGCCGTTCAGGTAGGCGTGGTAGGCGGCGCGCGACTTCGCCGTATCCGGGAAGCGGGACACCTCGAAGTGGAGGTCGGACCCACGCGTACACGACACGGTCTCGATCGCGTTGAAGATCGGGGACACGGGCGTGCAGCTGCTCCACAGTGGTACCGGGATCACTTGCTCGAGCCCAACCTGTTGAGCGGAACCGCCGCCTCCGCCACTCGTCGGCTGGCTCTGCGGCACACTGGTGGGCGCGGCGGCGGGGCTGCTGCCACCGTCGCCGCTGGCCAGCTGGTAGCCGATCACGCCGAGCGCGACGACCAGGGCGGCAAGCAGGCCGGGGATCAGCCACGAGCGGCCGTCGCGACGCGGCGAACCACCTGCGGGCGTAACACCTTCACGCTCCGGTTCGGCCCGCACCGGGGGCGGGGCCGCGGCTGGCGCCGCCACTGCAGCGGATCTGGCCACCGACCGCGCCCCGGACTGCCGGGACCCTTTCGCTGCCTCCGCCAGATCCGACGCCAGGTCAAGCACCGACTGGTAGCGCTGCTCGGGCTGCTTCGCCATCGCGCGTGCGGTGATCTCGTCGACCACCGGCGGCAGCTCAGGACGGACGTCGGTTGGCCGCGGGAGCGGATCCTGGACATGCGCGAAGATCACCGCGACGTCTGTGTCGCGTGGGTACGGGACGACCCCGGTCACGCACTCGTAGACCACGCAGCCAAGGGAGTAGATGTCGGCGCGATGATCAGGGACGCGTGCCTCGATCTGCTCCGGCGCGACGTAGTCGACCGTCCCCAGGAACTGGCCGGTGTCAGTCAGCCCGGATCGGGAGATCATGTGCTTCATCAGTCCGAAGTCGGCGAGGTACGCGTGATCGACCGCCTCACCGCCCGACATGCCGGCGCGCTCGGTGAGGATGTTCGCGGGCTTGATGTCGCGGTGGACGAGGCCGCGCCGGTGGGCGACGTCCAGCCCACGGCACACCTGTCCCATCAGATCCGCCGTACGGGACAGCGAAAGCGGTCCCTCCTCGCGGATCATGTGCTTCAAATCGGATCCCTCGACGAAGCGCATCGCGATGTACAGCAGGCCGTCGTACTCACCGGCGTCGTAGATAGGGATGATGTTCGGATGGTTGAGTGATGCGGCCAGTCGCGACTCCCGGACGAACCGCTCGCGGAACGCGTCATTCTCCGAGAGCTCGGCGCTCAATACCTTGAGCGCCACCTCGTTTCCGAGCCGCGGGTTGTCTGCGCGATAAACGACGCTCATTCCGCCGCGGCCGAGCAGGCCCTGGATCCGGTAGCCCGCAAACTCCGAGCCGACTCGAGGCATCTGGGCGATGCCGGCCGGTCCTGATCCGGTGGGCGGGTCGACGGTGTCACCCACTGCCAGACTCCTCCGGTCGAAAACGAACGGGAAGCATATGTCCCGCGGGATCGGTGTGTCAACGAAAGGGAGTGAAAGGACGGGAGCGGATCCCCTGGTGGCGGCCGGTGTTTCGGTCGCCACCAGGGTACGCGCGTCACCGCCGGACACCCCGCCCTGCCCTTCTAGGCTCGGCATCGCCTGGGCGCTGCCCGCGGAGTCGGCCAACAGGACGCTGACGGCCCGTCGTTCACGCCGCTCCGCCTGCGTAGCTCAACCAGCGGTGCGGCAACTCAGACAAAGCGACCGCGGTCGGGGTTCGCCTCGCCACTGCGTATCAGTCGCCGCGCCGCACCCGCAAGACGAGCGACGTGGCGACGCCAGCCAAATCCGACCGGCACGAGGACTTGGGCATGTGCTCAAGCGCAGGCCGCATGCGAGGCATACCCCGCCGTGTCAGCCGACGCGGCAGAAGCAGGATGACGTGATCGGAACGCTGGCCTCGGCCAGCGCCGCGTCCAGCTGTGGCCGAAGCGCATCCGCCTCGTCGCACCGCCCGAGGCGGTGCAGGCACTCGTGATAGCCGTGGAGGCTCCAGACGTTCCCCGGGTGCCGGCACGGCCGCCGCAGCGTGTTGTCCAGGCCGAGATCGGCGCGGTAGATAGCCGCAGCGTCCTCGACCTGGCCCTGCTCGAGCAGTAGGGCGCCGAGGGCGTGCCGGGTTGGCTGCATCCAGTTCCACGGCTCGTCGTAGAGCAGGTCGTCGTCACGCTGGACGGCCCGTCGCAGGTACTCGAACGCGAGGTCGACGTTGCCCGCGCGGTACTCGATCTCCCCGTCCAGCATCGACTCGGCGACCCCCATGATCTCCCGGCTCGTGTTGTTGAACAGGTATCGGCTCTCGGGCAGCCGCTCGTAGGCGCGGGCAAAGCCCTCCCGTTCCCGCTTTGCAGACTCGACGTCGCCGGTGGCCGCATAGGCGACGCCCTTGGCGTAGTGCAGGAGCGTCGTGGTGGTGGCGTAGAGCGCGGCGTCGTCCGGCAGCGGCTCCTCGATCAGCCGATGCCAGAGCCCGAATCGCACCAGCACGTGCAGCCGGGTCGGGACGAAGGCCTCGGCCCAGTCCGCCATCGGCGGCACTTCGACCCGGAGGACGTCGCCGCTGAGCGTCGCCGCCAGCTCGTCCGCAGCCTCCAGAGCGGGCTCGAGGCGCCCCTGGAACATCGCCCCATAGACCTTGAAGTGATAGTTGTGGCAGCGGTACAGCGTGTAGAAGTTGAGCGGGCCCTCCCGCTCCAGGAACTTGCGGTCGGCCTCGATCGCCGCCTCATTGAAGGCGACCACGTCGCCGTAGCGCCCGCGGAGGACGTCGATGTGCGTCGGCATGTGGCGCAGGTGGCCGCAGTCCGGCACCAGGTCGCGGAGCAGATCCGCCGCCGGGCCCGCCCGCTCAGGCTCGGGCGACATCTCGATCGCGTGCACGTACAGGTGCAGCAGGCCGGGATGCGGCCGCCCGGTGGCCGCCATCGCCCGCTCCAGCACGTCGACGGCCTCCGCCGTGTCCGCGCCCTCGGCCGGCTCACCGGTGTCCAGGTTCCACAGCAGCCAGGGCGTGCGGTTCATCAGCGCCTCCGCGAAGAGCGCAGCCACGTCGGACTCGCTGCCGTGCCGCCGGTAGGCGTCACGCATCACCGCCGCGTAGGCGTCGCTCCACGAAGCGCAGTCCTCCGGCGGCGCCGGTTCCGGGTACCTCGCCGCGAGCGCGTCGATCAGCGACTGCTCGACCGGCGGGGCCGAGCCCGCCAATTGCCGGGCGCGGCCGACGGCGGCGTGCGCGACGGCGACCGCGTCGACCAGCTCCTGCTCGTGGAATGCGTCCCAATCCTTGTTGTAGTTCGGCCCGATCGCGTACGCCTGCCCCCAGTACGCCATCGCGCATGCGGGGTCGGCGTCGGCGGCCCGCCGGAAGCACGCCAGGCCCTCCTCGTGATTGAACCCGTAGCACCAGACGAGCCCGCGGTCGAACCAGGTCTGGGCCTCACGGGACCGGGTCGTCACCGGCCAGGAATGGGAGCCCAGGTCGTAGTCGTACTCCACCACGACACCGATCCTCCCATACCCATGCGGCGTGATCCTGCGATTCGAGCCGATCGCCACAAATCTCTGGTAGCATCGGTCACGAGGTCGAGAGGATGAGAAGGGCGGTTCGCAGACTCGCACTCGCAGCTCCGCCGCTGTTGGTGGCGTTGATGCTGGGATCCATCGCCGTTGCGGATGGGCAGACACCGACCGACGTCCGCGCGCACAGGACGCTGGCGCCGGGCGCCACGCTGACGCGACACACGCTTGACGTGCCGGGCTATACCGAGCCGCAGAAGCTGCTGGCGATCACGTGGCCGCTGGGCGACGCGCACTACCGGATCCGGACGATCTTCCCGGGCCGGCTGACGGAGGGCGGGACGATCGGCGCCGGGCCGGACGGCTGGATCACGATGGGGCTGATCTCCCGCTGGGCGCGCGCCTGGCACGACCCGCGCCTGGTCGGCGTGATCTCCGATGAGCCGGGCAGCGTGTCGGGCGATCTCGGGTTCCCCAGCGGACTGCTGATCAAGAGCCGGCGGATCCAGCACGTGTTCGCGAACCCGACGCTCACCGCGCCCAGCATCGGCTACACCGGCCATGGAACCGGCATGGTTCTCGGCTACGTGCGCCCGGTGCCGCTGACGTTCCTGTGGCCCGGCGGGCGGGCGACCGTCGCCTCTGGCGGCGCCACGCCGGCGAACGACCAGCAGGTCAGCGTCACCACCCACCCTGGGTACCGCGTGCCCGCGGGAACCCGGGCGTACGCGCTTGACGTCACGCCGCTCGCCGGTATCTACACCGGCTCACAGCCGGTAACCCTGCCGAGCGGCGCGGAGGCGACGGCCGTGCGGTTCGTGCTGCGGGACATGCAGGC
>DATLLN010000094.1:0-10173 GCA_035537835.1 Gaiellales bacterium | reverse complement strand
GTGAGTACTCACGGGCGACCAGCGTCGACGATGCCATCGGGCAGCTTCAAGCCCTCAATGGCAACGCGCGCATCCTGGCGGGCGGACACAGCCTCATCCCGATGATGAAGCTGCGACTGGCCAATCCCGGGCACCTGATCGACATCAACGACCTCGCCGAGCTCGCCTACATCCGCGAGCAGGACGGCGAGATCCGGATCGGCGCGCTCACCCGCCACGTCGACCTGCTCGAGTCCGACCTGCTCGCGCGCCACTACCCGCTGTTCGCCGACGCCGAGCAGGTCATCGCCGACCCCGTGGTTCGCAACCGCGGCACGATCGGCGGCTCGCTGTGCCAGGCCGACGCGGCCGAGGACCTGTCCTCCGTCTGCACCGCGGTCAAGGCACAGACGGTGATCCGAGGATCGGGCGGCGAACGTATCGTGGGTATGGACGAGTTCCACGTCGGGCCGTACATGACCGCCGTCGGCGCGGCCGAGATGCTGACCGAGGTGCGGATCCCGCTGCGGCCTGGCACGGGCAGCGCGCACGAGAAGGTCGAACGGCGCGCGGGCGACTGGGCGATCGCGGCGGCGACCGCGGCGCTCTGGCTGGACGGCGGCACGATCGCCGACGCCGGCATCGCGCTCAGCGCCGTCGGGCTGACGACGATCCACCTGAGCCGGGCCGAGGAGCTGCTCCGCGGCAAGGCGCCGAGCGAGGAGCTATTCGCACAGGCCGCGCAGATCGCATCCGAGGACTGCTCGCCGACCCCGGACGGACGCGGCCCGGTGGACTACAAGCGGCACCTCGCAGGTGTGCTCACCCACCGCGCGCTGCGCCGGGCGACGGCGCGTGCGCAAGGCCAGGAGGCATGACCATCAACGTCTCGATGACAGTCAACGGCGAGCAGGTCTCCCGCGAGATCGAGCCGCGCATGCTGCTCGTGCACTTCATCCGCGAGACGCTCGACCTGACGGGCACTCACTGGGGCTGCGACACGTCGAACTGCGGCGCCTGCGTCGTGCAGCTCGACGGCACGCCGGTCAAGTCCTGCACGATCCTGGCCGCGATGTGCGACGGGCACGAGGTACGCACCGTCGAGTCGCTCGAGCGGGACGGCGAGCTCGATCCGATCCAGCAGGGATTCCATGAGATGCACGCCCTCCAGTGCGGGTTCTGCACGCCGGGGATGCTGATGACCACACGGGCTCTGCTCGACGAGAACCCCGATCCGACCGATCATGAGATACGCGTCGCGATCTCGGGCTCGATCTGCCGCTGCACCGGGTATAAGAACATCGTGGCCGCGGTGCGGTGGGCGGCCGAGCACGAGACGGCAGCACGACAGGAGACCACCTGATGGCAACAGTCGAGAACCTCCCCAGCCCGTCCACCGAGCGCCCGATCGGCTTCGGCCGGCTGAAGCGCAAGGAGGACGCGCGGTTCATCCGCGGCCAGGGCACCTACCTGGACGACATCAAGCTGCCGGGCATGGTCTACGGCGCGCTGCTGCGCAGCCCCTACGCGCACGCCAGGATCCTCTCGATCGACACCTCCCGCGCGCTGGCGCATCCCAACGTGGCCGCCGTCGTCACCGCCAAGGACCTGGAGACGCTGGGCCTCGCATGGATGCCGACCATCTCCTACGACACGCAGGCTGTGCTGGCCGGCGACAAGGTGCGGTTCCAGGGCCAGGAGGTCGCGTTCGTGATCGCGACCGACGAGTACTCGGCGAACGACGCGCTGTCGCTGATCGACGTCGAGTACGAGCCGCTGCCGGCGATCGTCAACGCCCGCAAGGCGCTCGACGTCGACGCGCCGCTGATCCGCGATGACAAGTCGGGCCAGCGCGACAACCTGGCGAGCCCGACGTGGGAAGCCGGTGACGAGGAGGCCACCGACCGCGCGTTCGCAGAGGCCGACACCGTTGTCTCGCGCGACATGATCTACCCGCGCTGCCATCCGGCGCCGCTCGAGACGTGCGGGATCATCGCCGACTTCAACCCGGAGACCGGCCAGCTCGACATCTACAACGGCAACCAGGCGCCGCATGCGCACCGCACCGTGTACGCCCACGTCGCCGGGCTGGCCGAACACATGATCCGCATCCGCTGCCAGGACATCGGTGGCGGCTTCGGCAACAAGGTGCCCGTCTATCCCGGCTACGTGTGCGCCATCGCCGGCTCGATCGTCGCCGGCGTGCCGGTCAAGTGGGTCGAGAACCGCACCGAGAACCTGGTGTCGACGGGCTTCGCGCGCGACTACGTGATGCGCGCCGAGATGTGCTCCAAGGACGGCAAGATCACCGGCCTGCGGGTGGACGTGATCGCCGACCACGGCGCGTTCGACAGCACCGCCCAGCCGACCAAGTTCCCGGCCGGGTTCTTCCACATCTGCTGCGGCAGCTACGACCTGCAGGCGTCGCACGTCAAAGTCAAGGCCGTCTACACCAACAAGGCGCCGGGCGGCGTGGCGTACCGCTGCTCGTTCCGGATCACCGAGGCCGTGTACATGGTCGAGCGGATGGTCGACGCGCTGGCGCTGGAGATGAAGGTCGACCCGATCGAGCTGCGGATGCGCAGCTTCATCGCGCCCGAGCAGTTTCCGTACGAGACGACGACCGGCTGGACGTTCGACTCCGGCAACTACGCCAACACGATGCACGTGGCCATGGAGATGGCGGGCTATGAGGACCTGCGGCGCGAGCAGCGGGAGAAGCGCGAGCGCGGCGAGCTGATGGGCATCGGCGTGGCGTTCTTCACCGAGGGCGTGGGCGCCGGCCCGCGCAAGCACATGGACATCCTCGGGCTGGCGATGAACGACGGGGCCGACCTGCGCGTTCACCCATCGGGCAAGGCCGTCGTCTCGATCAGCGCGCAGACGCAGGGCCAGGGCCACGAGACGACGTTCGCCCAGATCGTCGCCGAGGAGCTGGGCATCCCGCCGGAGGACGTCGAGGTGCGCCACGGCGACACCGACAAGTCGCCCTACGGCCTCGGCACCTACGGCAGCCGCTCGACGCCCGTGTCCGGCGCGGCGGTGGCCGTCGTCTCGCGCAAGGTGCGCGACAAGGCGCGGCTGATCGCGGCCACGATGCTGGAGACGCGGCCGGAGGATCTGGCATGGGAGAAGGGCCGCTGGTACGTCAAGGGCGACCCTGAGAAGGGCGCTCTGATCGAGGACATCGCCGTCCGCGCGTACAGCGGAGAGACGATGCCGGAGGGCATGGAGGGCGGCCTCGACGCGCAGGTGATCTACGACCCGCCGAACCTGACGTACCCCTACGGCGCGTACATCGCCGTCGTCGACGTCGACCCCGACACCGCGCAGGTCACCGTCCGCCGGTTCATCGCCGTGGACGACTGCGGCGTGCGCATCAACCCGATGATCGTCGACGGGCAGATCCACGGCGGGCTGGCGGAGGGCGTCGGCATCGCGCTGATGGAGCTGATCAGCTTCGACGCGGAGGGCAACTGCCTGAACTCGTCGTTCATGGACTACCTGATCCCGACGGCGCTCGAGTGCCCCGACTTCGAGCTGGGCGAGACCGTCACGCCCTGCCCGCATCATCCGCTGGGCGCCAAGGGCGTCGGCGAGTCGCCCAACGTCGGCTCCCCGCCGGCGATCGTCAACGCCGTCATCGACGCCCTGCACGAGACGCACGGCGTCGACCACATCGACATGCCATGCACCCCCGCCCGCGTATGGGCGGCGATGCAGGGCCGCCCCGAGCCGCCGCAATGATCACCGCCGCCATGTCGCGGCGCGCCAGGGAGCTCGCCGATCAGGGAGTGGTCTTCGCGACCGCCACCGTCGTCCGCGCCCAGCGGCCGACCAGCGTGACGGCCGGCGACGTCGCCCTCGTTCTGGCCGACGGCACCATGGAGGGCTTCGTCGGGGGCGAATGCACCGAGCACAGCGTCCGCGCCTACGCCCTGAAGTCGATGCAGACCGGCGAGGCGGTGCTGCTGCGGATCCTGCCGTTCGACGAGAACGACGGCGGCGCGGCGGACGCCGTGACCGGCGCCGACGGCTCGGTCACGGTGCAGAACCCATGCCTCTCGGGCGGCGCGATCGAGGTGTTCCTGGAGCCGGTGCTGCCCGCCGCGCGGGTGCTGGTGGTCGGGGACACGCCGATCGCACGCGCGCTGGTGCGGGTGGGCGGCGAGCTCGGCTTCGCGGTCACCGCGGCCGACGGCGAGCACCTCGACCCCCACCCCGGCGACCTGGCGCTGGTCGTCGCCGCGCACGGCCGCGACGAGCTGCACACCCTGCGCCTCGGGCTCGAGGCGGAGCTGCCGTACGTCGGCCTGGTGGCGTCCCCCAAGCGCGGCACCGGAGTGCTGGCGGAGCTGCGGGCCGACGGCGTGCCGGACGAGCAGCTGGCCCGGATCGACGTGCCGGCCGGCCTCGACATCGGCGCGCGGACACCGGGCGAGGTGGCGGTCTCGATCCTCGCCGGCATCGTCGCCGCGCGGCACCGGCATCCCGCCGGGGCATCCCCGGCACGCTCGTTGCCTGCGCAGGCGGAAGGCGAGGGGCCGCCGCTGGCGGTCGACCCGATCTGCGGCATGACCGTCGCCGTCGCCCCGTCGACGCCGTCGTCGGTGCGCAACGGCGAGACCGTCTACTTCTGCTGCGACGGGTGCAAGGCCAGGTTCGAGACGCAGGAGCCGCATGACGCCGCCGCTCGTCACGGGTGACGCGGCGGGCGAGGTCCGCGCACTCGTCCCCGACATCGAGACACTGGCAGTTCGGCTGGCCGGCGTCGACTACCTGGTCGACGAGGGCCTGGCGACGTCGCTCTTCCTCAGCGTCCGCCTGCCCCAGCCGCTGCTGCTCGAAGGCGAGGCCGGCGTCGGCAAGACGGAGGCCGCGCGGGCGCTGGCGGCGGTGCTCGACACGCCGCTGGTGCGGCTCCAGTGCTACGAGGGGATCGATGCGGCAGAGGCACTGTACGAGTGGAACTACCCGCGCCAGCTGCTCAGCATCCGGCTGGCCGACGTGGGCGGCTCGTCGGTCAGCGAGGACGACCTGTTCCGGCCCGAGTACCTGATCAGGCGGCCGCTGCTGCAGGCGCTCGAGCATCCCGGCCCCCGGCCGGCCGTGCTGCTGATCGACGAGATCGACCGCGCCGATGACGACTTCGAGGCGTTCCTGCTCGAGCTGCTGGCCGACGCGGCGGTGACGATCCCCGAGCTGGGGACGATCCGGGCGACGCACCCGCCGGCGATCGTGCTGACCTCCAACCGCACGCGCGATCTGCACGACGCGGTCAAACGGCGGTGCCTGTACCACTGGATCGACTACCCGGACACCACCCGGGCCGTCGACATCATCCGCCGGCGCGTTCGCGGCTCGTCGCCGACGCTGTCGGTGCAGGTCGCCGACGCCGTCTCGCGGCTGCGCGCCACCGACGTGCAGAAGCCGCCGGGGATCGCCGAGGCGATCGACTGGCTGTCGGCGCTGCAGCTGCTTGGCGTCGAGACGCTGGATGCGACGACCGCCGCCCGGACGCTGGGGTCGGTGCTCAAGTACGAGGAGGATCAGGAGCTGGTGCGCGGGGCCGGCCTCGAGGATCTGGTGACGCGCCGTGGCTGATCAGGCGTTCGGCGTCGAGACGGTCGAGCTCGACCTGCCGGCCGTCGCCGGCGCGTTCGCGCAGCGGCTGCACGAGGCGGGGATGCCGGTGACACCCGCGCGGTCGGCCGACGTCGCCCGGGCGCTGGCGATCGCCCGCCCGCAGTCCCGGCGGCGGCTGTACTGGACGATGCGCTCGGTGCTGGTCACAGACCCGGCGGAGGTGCGGATCTTCGACCGGGCGTTTCGCGAGGTGTTCGGCGACGGCCGTCCCGACCAGGCGTTCGAGCCCGACGCACAGCATGTGACGGCCGCCGAGGAGGAGCAGCGGGCGCCGGTCTCGTCGACCAGCGCCGCCGACGGCGCCGCGCAGCAGCAGGGCATGTGGGGGGCGTCCGCGCCGTCGGACGGCGACGACGACCGGCCGCCGGTCGACATCCCGCTGGCGCTGGCGAGCGGCGAGGAGCGGCTCGCCGAGCGCAGCTTCGACAGCCTCGAGCCGCACGAGCTCGCACAGCTCTACGACCTGATGTCGCGCCTGCGGCTGGCCACGCCCCAGCGGCGGACGCGACGGGTCGAGCGGGCCTGCCACGGGCGGCGCATCGATCTCCGGCGGACGCTCCGCACGACCCTGCGCACGGCCGGGGAGCCGATGCGGCTGGCCCGCCGGCGACGGCGCTTCGTGCCGCGGCGGCTGGTCATGCTGTGCGACATCTCCGGCTCGATGGAGCCGTACGCCCGCGCCTACCTGCAGTTCCTCACCTGCGCGGCTGCCGCAGGGCCGAACACGGAGGCGTTCGTGTTCGCAACGCGGCTGACGCGGGTGACGCGCGCGCTGGCCGCGCGCAACCCCGAGCGGGCGATGCAGCGCGCCGCGGCGACGGCGCCGGACTGGTCAAGCGGTACGCGGATCGGCGACGCGCTGAAGGAGTTCAACGACCGGCACGGCCGCCGCGGCATGGCCCGCGGAGCGGTGGTCGTCATCCTGTCCGACGGCTGGGAGCGCGGCGAGCCGACCCTGGTCGGCCAGGAGATGGAGCGGCTGGCCCGGCTGGCGCACCGCATCGTCTGGGTCAACCCACGGGTCAGCGCGCGGTCGTTCCGCGTGCGCGCCGGCGGCATGGTCGCGGCGATGCCGTACTGCGACGCGCTGGTCAGCGGCCACAGCTTTCAGGCGTTGGGCGAGGTCGTGGCGGCGATCGGCGCCGTGGAGTGCGCGCCGCCGCTGCTCCCGGATGCCGAGCCCGTCGACCAGGCGGAGCCGTGGGCGAGCGCCACGCCGGTGGCCGGCAGCTCCGTCGCGATGCCCAGCGGCCACGGCCCGGGCAAGGGCAACACGACGCCGGGGTGGGTGACCGATGAGTGAGGCGCAGGTCAAGATCTGCATCTACCCGGGCTGCGACCGGCCGGCGGCGCCGGCGCATCCGCAGGGCGGGCCGCAGCCGGCGTTCTGCGATCTCGAGGAGCACAATGCGCTGACGGCGCACCAGAAGCGCCGGCGGCTGGCGACCACCGATTCGAAGGAGGGCAGCAATGGCGAATGAGGCGTACCGCGCGGTCTTCCTGCGCGTCCATCCCACCGGCAAGATGGTGCTCAGTCTGACAACGGAGGCCGACGGGAACGAGCCGCAGTACGCGGAGCTGGTCGCCCACGAGCTGGGCGTGCCGACGCTGGACGTCAAGGTGGTGCCGGCCGACACCGACCGCTTCGGCGTCGGTCACGGGTACAACACGGCGCCGTCGCCGGGGACGCCCGCGGCGGTCGGCACCGCCGCGCAGCGGATCCGCGACAAGTCGCAGCTGCTCGCGGGCATGCAGCTCGAGGCAGCGCCGGACTCGCTCACCTGGTCGAACGGGGCGTGGGTGAGCGGCGACGGGGGCGACCCGGCGAAGATCGCGACGATCGCCGATCTCGCCATGTACGCACACGGCACCGGCGAGCTTCCGGCCGGCGTGGAGGGCGGCCTCGACGCCCAGGCGGTGTACGCGGACTGACCTCCGGGGTCTGACCCGGGTCAGGGCGGGGTCTGACCCCGCTGGACGACCAATTCACGCACGACCCGCGCCAACTGGGACACGAACCCCCGCGCCTGCGCTGCGCCTTCCGCGGGTTCGTCGCGGACCGCAGGCGATCGTCGCGCCGGCGGCGTGGACCGCCAGGCTCCCGCCTGGCGCCTGCGGCGAACTGGTGCGGAATCGTGACCTGTGGGGTCAGAGCGGGGTCAGACCCCGGTCAGGCGCTAAGGCCCGCGTCGACGCGGATCGTGACCTCGTCGACGACCTTGAGCGCGCCGAACAGCGTCGAGTAGGGCTTGAGGCCCCAGAGGGTCTGCTTGAGCACCGCCTCGGCGCCAATCGAGCCGTCGTCGCCGAGGCGCACGTCGAAGGCGAAGGGCCGGGTCGCGCCGAGCAGCGTCAGCTCGCCCTCGGCTCGCCAGCCGCCGCCTGCGCGCGTCACCTTCGACGAGCGGAACGTCACCGGCTGCCGGCGCAGGATCTCGTCGTCGAGGGTCTGCTCGATGTCCTTCTTGTTGTCGTCGTCGAGCGACTGCATCCCGCCGGTGCCCTCGATCACCTTGAGCGACCCACCGTCGGCGGTGACCTCGATCGCGCTCGCGGACGGGTCGTCGGCGACCGTCACCGTCGCGCTCCACGAGGTCACATCGAAGTGCAGATTGTGGCCCGCCTTCGCGGCGGCGCCGGTGCGCTCGGTGAACACGGACAGGGTGCCATTCCCCGGCCCCAGCTCGTACGTTCCTGGGTCGATCGGCATGTCCCGAACCCTATAATGCGCCGGCCGATGGCCGTTGAGCTCGACCACTCCTTCACCACGGCGCGGACGCTGGATGACAGCTACGCAACGATCCTCGACCTCGAGCGGGTCGTGCCGTGCGTCGAGGGCGCGTCCGTCCTCGAGCGCACCGGCCCCGACGGCGTCCGCGCCGAGATCAAGGTGAAGATGGGCGCGATGTCGATGACGTTCACCGGCACGCTCGAGGTCACCGAGCAGGATCCCGACGCACACAGGGTCGTGATGACCGTGAAGTCCCGCGAAGCCGGCGGCCAGGGCTACGCCAACGCGACCATCGCCTTCAGCCTGGCCGACGGCGGCGGCACGATCCACACCAGCGCACAGATCACCGGCAAGGCCGCGTCGATGGGCGAGGGCGTCGTCATCGGCGTGCTCGACGCGCTGGTCACGGACTTCGCCGGCAAGCTCGGCCAGCTCTGAGGGCCGCCGCGTGGCGAGGATCACGATGCGCGAGATCCGGCCGGGCGAGGTTCCCCGCGACGGCGGCACGGCCATCCAGGACGATCCCGACCGCCCGGTGTTCCACGGCAACGGCCCCGACGACTACGTGTGTGTTCAGTGTGGCACCGTGCTCGCGGTGTCGATGGACGGCGCCTACATGACGAAGAAGGTGCGCGTGAAGTGCGCGCGCTGCAAGACCGTGAACGTGGCGATCACGGACGAGTCGGTCGACCCCCGCCGCCGCTGAGCGGCGCCAGCACGTCGCGCACCCGCCGGTAGGCAGCCGCGCCGTCGCTGTCCACGGCGGCGACCCGGATCAGGGGCGGATGCCCCATCGCGGGAGTTGCCAGATCGAACAACGCGTCGTGGTACGCACGCTCCCGCTGGACGCCGCCGAAGCCGAACGCCTTGGCCGCCATCCCTCGCGCGATCGTGTCGGAGACAGGCGCGAGCTCCTGGCACCGCCGCCGGTACTCGCCCGCGTCGAAGCCGATCGCCGCGTCCACCGGATACAGCTCGAGCGTCGTCAGCCGGAACGACGTGAAGTGCTCGGGGCCGTCGACCTGGATCAGCGTCCCGCTCGGCTCGTGCACCAGGCCGACCGGCAGCAGCAGGTTCTCGCGGGACGCGACCAGCACCGTGACGTCGCCCCGCAGCCTGGCGAAGATCAGCCCGAGGGCCTCGATCGCAGCTCTTGCCGGGGCGACGATCGCCGGGTCGCGCCGCGCCTTGGCCACACGCTCGAAGCCGACGTGGCCCTGCTCCGACAGCCAGTCGAACACGCCGCCGCGGAGCTCGAAGCCATCCGCCGCGGCCTCGCGCGCGAACGCGGCGTGTGGGTCGTCCTGGGCCAGTCCGGCTCCCGAACGCCGCTCAGGCGGCGGCCATCTCGTTCAGCTTGAGGAGCGTGTTCCAGTTGCGGTTCGTCGCGGCGACGCCCAGCTTGTCGTCAGTCAACACCTTGTTCAGGCGGCTCTTGATCTGCCCCTCCGGCATCCAGACGTACAGCTCGGTGCCGTGCAGCTCGAAGCGCTCCGGCTCGTACTCGGCAGGATCGACGTCGGCCAGCACACGCGCGGCCGGCTTCGTGGCCAGGAAGCTGACGGTCGAGTACTTGGGAACGGTGACCAGCTTTTCGAACGGGTCGCGCTCGATCACCGCCGCCAGCTGCGCAGCCGTGCGCACCACGACCACGACGTCCATCCCGAACCGCTTGCGGATCGCGTCGCCGATCTGCGATTCGAGCCGGCGGGCGGACAGCGTGGAGTCGAAGACCAGGTTGCCGCTCTGGCCCTGCGTGCGCACGCCCTCCAGTCCCAGCTCCTCGCACATCTCCCGCAGGTCGGCCATCGCCAGCC
>DATLLN010000093.1:0-8160 GCA_035537835.1 Gaiellales bacterium | reverse complement strand
GCGTCGAGACGATCGAGTTCCGCGCGTCGATCGTCTCGACGCCGCTGGCGGCCAGGATCCGGCCGACCTCCTGCCGGCTCTCCAGGTGCGACGACAGCCCGGCACCGTGACCCAGCCCGCCCAGGTAGACGATCCGGTTGACGGCCTGGTCGCGGGCGGCGGCGGCGAACAGCTCGGCCTCCGTCCGGTCGCGCTCCTCGAACTCCCCGTCCGAGCTCATCGAGTGGACGAGGTAGTAGGCGACGTCCACGTCGGCCAGTGCCCGCTCGAGCGACGCCTCGTCGAACATGTCGGCTGCCACCACCTCGGTCCCCGCCGCCACTCGCGGCACCAGCCGATCGGGCGTCCGCACGGCACAGCGCAGCGGACGCTCGCTGTGCTCGAGCGCCGGCAGCAACCGGCCTCCGACGTACCCGGTCGCCCCCGTCAGGAGGACGCGGCCGGCGGTCAGTTGATCGTATACCCCCACTGCCAACGGATCAGCAGCGCCGCGATCGTGGTGATGATCACCGCGATGATCATGCCGCCCTTGCCCCGCGGCGACAGGAAGTACCCGAACACCGCGAGCACCAGCGCGATCGGGCCGGTGTACAGCGGCTTCGTCCAGACACCCATCAGCGCGATCGTGAAGGCCACGCCGTTGAGGACGGCGATCGCGTCGTCCTTGTAGGACTCGTATTCGGGCGCGTTCTCTGCTCGCAACTCGACGCTCCTGGTCAGAAGACTCGGGACGGCTGCAATATTACCGGCGATGGCGGAGACCAGAGGCACGACGGTGCTGCGCAGGGCCGGCGTCGACTACCGGCTGCTGGAGTACGCGTACTCGCCGGGCGGCGCGGCGGCCGAGCAGGCGGCCGATTCGCTGGGGGTCGAGCGCGAGCGGATGTTCAAGAGCCTGGTGGCCACGGCCGGCGACCGTCTGGTGTTCGCGCTGGTGCCTGCGAACGCCGAGCTGTCGCTGAAGAAGCTGGCCGCAGCGGCCGGGGCCAAGTCGGCAGCAATGGCCAGGCCGGCCGATGCCGAGCGGGCGACCGGCTACCGGGTCGGCGGGATCAGCCCGCTCGGCTCTCAGCGGCCGCTGCCGGTGCACCTCGACGCCACCGCCGCGCGGTTCGAGCGGATCTGCCTGAACGGCGGCGGGCGCGGGACGATCGTCGAGGTGCCGCTGGCCGACCTGGTGCACCTCACCGGTGCCGTCAGCGCCGACCTTCAGGCGTAGCGGTCGCCGGCCAGCTCGGCAAGCTTGTCCATGCTGTGCGTCGCCTGCAGCGTGCGCACCGTACCCGAGCGCGAGCGCATCACCAGGGAGTGCGTCCGCGCCCCGCCGCGGGTGTAGCGGACGCCCCGCAGCAGGTCGCCGTCGGTAACCCCGGTGGCGGCGAAGAACGTGTTGTCGCCGAGCACGAGATCGTCGAGCGACAGCACCTTCTCGACGTCGTAGCCGGCGTCCAGCGCGGCCTGCCGCTCCTCGTCGTTGCGCGGCCAGAGCTTGCCCTGGAACTGCCCGCCCAGGCACTTGAACGCCGCCGCCGACAGCACGCCCTCCGGCGTCCCGCCGATGCCCCACAGCAGGTCGATGCCCGTGTCCGGGCTGGCCGCCATCAGCGCACCCGACACGTCGCCGTGCGGGATGAAGCGGATGCGGGTGCCGACGGCGCGGATCCGCTTGACCATCTCCTCGTGGCGCGGCCGGTCGAGGATCACGACCATCAGGTCACGTGGGCGCACCCGCTTCGCCCTGGCGACGGTCTCCAGCGTCTCCTCGATCGGCGCATTCAGGTCGAGCTCGTCGTCGACGTCGGGCCCGCACGCCAGCTTCTCCATGTAGACGCACGGCCCGGGATCGAACATCGTCTCGCGGTCGCTGGCGGCGACCACGGCGAGCGCGTTCGGCTGGCCCTTCGCACACAGCTCGGTGCCCACCAGCGGATCGACGGCGACGTCGACCGACACGCCGTGGCCGACGCCGATCCGCTCGCCGTTGAACAGCATCGGGGCCTCGTCCTTCTCGCCCTCGCCGATCACCACGACGCCGTCCATCTCGACCGTCGCCAGCATGTGGCGCATCGCGTCCACGGCCGCCTGGTCGGCGGCGATCTTGTCGCCGAAGCCCACCCAGCGGGCCGCGGCCAGCGCCGCCGCCTCGGTCACGCGGACGAGCTCGAGCGCCAGGTTGCGGTCAGGAGCTTCGGGCATGGCTGCTGAGCTTACCGTCTACGCGCGGGCCAGACGGGTGGCGACGCCGGAGATCACCTCGCGGTCGCGCAGCGGCTCGAGCCAGCGCTGCGGGATCGCGTCCGTCCCGAACCGCGCGCCGGCCAGCGCGCCGGCCACCGCGGCGTTGGTGTCGGCGTCGCCGCCCAGGTTTGCGGCGAACACCACGGCGTCCTCGAAGCTCTCGCGCCCGAACGCGGCGGCGTATCCGACGCGGAGGGCGGTCAGCACGAACCCCGTCCGCCGCTGCACCTCGTCGAGCAGGTCATCCTCGCCGGCCGCGGTCGCCGCCATCGCGGCCTCGGCCGCCGCCGACTCCGGCTTCGGCAACTTGCGCCCGTCGAGCAGCGCCGCCAGCGTCAGGTTGAAGAAGACGCAGGCGTCGGCCGCCAGCGGGTCGTGGTGAGTCATCGAGGAGTCGGCCCGCGTGCACCGCTCGAGCTCGGAGCGGTCGCCGCGGTAGCGGATGCCGATCGGCGCCGTACGCATCAGCGAGCCGTTGCCCGCGCTGCGGGCGCCGGACTGCTCGTGGTAGCGCTCGGCCAGGGCCCGCGCCTCGTCCGCCGAGCGGGCCCGCTCGAGCGCGCCGCGTACGGTGGAGCCGACGTCCTTGGGGCCGCTGCGGATCCACACCGCGTACCGGGCGAACAGATCGTCCTCGTCGTAGCCGTCGCGGTCGGAGAGGCTCTGTCCGAGCGCCAGCATCATCGCCGTGTCGTCCGTCCACTCCCCCATCGCCCACATCCCGGATGCCACCATGTCGCGCAGCGGGCCGCCGTAGCGCGCCGCGATCTGCTCGGGCGACAGCCACTCCAGGGCGGCGCCCAGCGCGTCGCCCACGGCCAGGCCCAGCAGGGCGCCGCGGGCGCGATCGACCACATCGGTCTTGGAGCGGCGAAACGGCACGACCGGTCAGGCTACACGGCGCAGGCCGGGCACCAGTAGGTGCTGCGCCGGGCCTCGCCCTGCACGTCGCGGCGGATCGGGCCGCCGCAGCGCGGACAGGGGTGCCCGCCGCGCTTGTAAACCTCGCGTGGCAGCCGCCCGCCGTCGTCGACGCCGTGCCGCAGCACGTCGGTCGCCTCGGCCGCCAGTGCCAGCAGCCGGTCATCGCCGAGCGCCGAGACCGGAGCGAACGGGTCGACCCGGCAGCGCCACAGCGCCTCGGACTTGGCCACGTTGCCCACGCCGGCAAGCACGCGCTGGTCGAGCAGCGCCTCGCCGATCGGGCGGTCGACCAGGCGGGCGCGGCGCAGGTACTCCTCCGGGTCGAAGTCGCCGAGCACGTCCGGGCCGAGCCGCAGCCGGTGGGTGCGCGACCGCCGCACGTCGTAGCGGCTGGGATGGTGGATGACGGCGTCGCCGGCCGGCGTCCGCAGCACGTGACGGCCGCTGCCGGCGCCGCTCGGCCGCAGCCGCACCCTGCCGTGCATGCCCAGGTGCACGTCCAGCGTTCGCCCGTCGTCGGTGCGGATCAGCAGGTGCTTGCCGTAGGGCTCGACCGCCTCGATGGTCGCGCCCGCCAGCGCGCCCTCGGTCACCTCATGGCCGACGATCGGCGCCAGCCGACGCGCGGCCAGGACCAGGCTCTGGCCCTCAGGCACGCAGCACGACCCGCCGCGGGGCCTGCAGGAAGCCGTGCGCCATCAGCAGCCGTTCCGCAAGCGTGCCGCCGATCGGCTCGCCGTCCACCTTCTCGATCGCCAGCCGACGGCCGCGTCCGCCGGCGACCAGGCCGGTCAGCGTCTCGATCGCCGGCTCCAGCAGCTCCGGGTCGAGCATCACGATGCTGCGCCCGCCGCGCTCGACGTACAGCGCCGGTCCGCCCCCGACCAGCACGACGCGGGCACCCGCAGCGCGCGCAAGCTTACGCGGCGCCTCCGGCCAGGGGACGACGGTGCCCAGCGGGCTCGCCGGGTCCACCGCGGACAGCACGGCCGTCGCGCCGCCCGAGCCGGCGGATCGCACGTCGCGCAGCCGCTCGACGGCGGCCGGCAGGGCGAACTGGGCGCCGCCGAGGCCCTCGACGAAGTACCCGCGCTGACACAGGCCGCCCTCCTCCATCAGCCGCAGCTCGCCGTACACCGATGAGAAGCCGCCGGGGATGCCCTCGGCCAGCGCCGCTGGCCGGGTGAGCACTCCGTGGCGGTCGAGCAGCGCCTCGGCCAGCGCCCGCGCGCGGTCGCGGGGCCTCGGCTCCGGCTCCAGCAGGCGGTCGACCGGCGACCAGCGGCCCTGCGCCGCCGGAAGCTGTGCTGTCGGCCGCGCACGGCGGCGGACCAGCGGCTGGGGCACCGCCCGCGGCCTCCCACCGCCGCGCAGGGGCTGCCAGCTGTCGTTGGTCACCAGTCCGGCCCACGCCAGCTCCCAGACGTCTGCGAGCAGCTCGCGCTCGGTGCCTCCCAGCTCGGCCTGCAGGTCGCGGAAGAACAGTGCGCCCGACCGGCGCAGGGCGTCCAGCACCGGGTGCTCGCGGTCCTCCGACCGGCTGAGCAGGAACGGCGCGTCCTCGCGCAGCACCAGCGCGACGCGGTCACGGCCGGCGCCGACCCACACCGCCTCGCCGGCGGCGCACAGCACATCCAGGTCGGACGGCCGGTAGCCCGGCACGCGCACCGGCAGGATGTCCTGCTCCCATGCCTGCACGGGCAACGCGACGCCGCCCAGCTGCGAGATCACCTCGCGCACGCGGTCCGGCCCACGGCCCAGATCGCGGCCGATGCCGTGCCAGGTGGGCAGGAACCGCACCAGGGCGTCGCGGTCGACCGGCTCCACCTCGCGGCGCAGCGTGGCCAGCGTGCGGCGGCGGACGCGGCGCAGCACGTCGGGCGCCACCCACTCCTCGGATGCGCCGCCGGGCCGGAAGGCGCCGCGCAGCAGCTCGCCCCGCTCGGCCAGCGCCTCCAGCGCAGGCAACGGGTCGACCCCCAACCGACCGCGCAGCTCGTCGGCGGTGAACGGCCCGTGCGTCCGAGCGTGGCGCGCGGCCAGCCGCTCCAGGGGCTCGTTCACCGGGTCGAGGAAGGCGGCGGGCAGCCCGGGCGGGATGGCCGTACCGATAGCGTCCCGGTAGAGCGCGGCGTCCTCGGCGGCGATCACCCGCTCCCGGCCGGCGATCCGGACGGCCACCGCGCGCCGCTCGCGGACCAGCTGCTCGGCATGCGGGACGTCGGCCGGCGCCATGTCGCCCAGCCGGCGCAACCGGTCGTGGTCGTCGTCGGCCGTCCGCCGGCGGGCGCCGCCGCCGAGCTCAGACTCGACCTCGGCGATCGCGTCGCCGTCCAGCAGCTCGCGCAGGTCGCCGGCGGAGAGCAGCTCGCTGAGCAGCGCACGGTCGAGCTGCAGTGCCTGCGCGCGGCGTTCGGCCACGGGCGCGTCGCCCTCGTACATGTAGGTCGCGATGTAGTCGAACAGCAGCGACGAGGCGAACGGCGAGGGGCGCTCCGACTCGACCTCGATCAGCCGCACCTCACCGCGGCCGATCCGCTGCAGCAGCCCGCGCAGCGCCGGCACCTCGAAGACGTCGGCCAGCAGCTCCCGGTAGGTCTCCAGCACGATCGGGAACGAGCCGTGCTTGACCGCCACCTGCTGCAGGTCGTGCGCCTTCAGCCGCTGCTGCCAGAGCGGCGTGCGCTGGCCCGGACGGCGGCGCGGGATGAGCAGCGCGCGGGCGGCGTTCTCGCGGAACCGACCCGCGAACAGCGGGCTCGATGACACCCGCTCGACCAGCAGGTCGTCGAGATCCTCGGGGGCGATCGCGATCAGCTCCAGCGGTGGCGGCTCGTCGGCGTCGGGCAGCCGCAGGGCGATGCCGTCGTCCGACCACATCGCCTCCACCTCGATGCCGGCGGCGGCGCCCATCCGCGCCTCGATGGCCATCGCCCAGGGCGCGTGGACGCGGCCGCCGAACGGCGAGAGGATGCAGATCCGCCAGTCGCCGATCTCGTCGCGGAACCGCTCGACGACGATCGTCCGGTCGTCCGGCACGACGCCGGTCGCCTCGCGCTGGTCGTCCAGGTACGCGGCCAGGTTGCGGGCGGCCAGCTCGTCCAGGTCGCCGAAACGACGCTTGCGCACGGCCTCGCCGACGGCGACACCCAGCTCGAACGGGCGGCCGATGCCATCGCCCTTCCAGAAGGGCATCTTGCCGGGCACGCCGGGCGCCGGCGAGACCAGCACGCGGTCGCGGGTGATCTGCTCGATCCGCCACGAGGTCGCGCCCAGCTGGAACACCTCGCCCTGCCGGGCCTCGTAGACCATCTCCTCGTCCAGCTCGCCGACGCGGGCGCCGGAGTCGGCGAGGAACACGCCGTACAGGCCGCGGTCGGGGATGGTGCCTCCGGAGACGACGGCCAGGCGACGAGCGCCGTCGCGGGCCCGCACCGTGCCGGCGATCCGATCCCAGACGATCCGCGGCCGCAGCTCGGCGAACTCGTCCGACGGGTAGCGGCCGGCCAGCATCTCCAGCACGCCCTCGAACTGGGCGCGCGACAGCTCGCGGTAGGGATACGCCCGGCGCACCAGATCGTGGAGCGCGTCGACCGGCCACTCGTCCATCGCCAGCGCCGCCACCACCTGCTGCGCCAGCACGTCCAGCGGCTGCTTGGGCACCCGCGTGTGCTCGATCTCACCCTCGCGCATCCGGCGGACGACCACGGCGGTCTCCAGCAGGTCGCCGCGCCACTTGGGGAAGAAGCGGCCGACCGACGCCTCGCCGACGCCGTGGCCCGCACGGCCGACCCTCTGCAGGCCGGCCGCCACCGACTTGGGCGACTCGATCTGGACGACCAGGTCGACGGCCCCCATGTCGATGCCGAGCTCGAGCGACGACGTCGCGACCAGCGCCGGCAGCTGCCCCGATTTCAGCAGCTCCTCGACCTCGAGCCGCTGCTCGCGGGCGATCGAGCCGTGGTGCGAGCGGGCGACCGGCGCCTCGGCGAGCTCGTTCAGCCGGTTGGCGACGCGCTCGGCGGAGCGGCGGTTGTTGACGAACACGATCGTCGAGCGGTGCGCCTGCACCAGCTTCAGCAGCCGCGGGTAGATCGCCGGCCAGATCGACTGCCGCGGCTCGCCCTCGACCGTCGGCGCGGCGCCCAGTTCGCGCATGTCCTCGACCGGGATCACCACCTCCAGGTCGAGCGGCTTGCGGTGGCCGGCGTCGACGATCGTCACCGGCCGGTCGCCGCCCAGAAAGCGGGAGATCTCCTCCAGTGGGCGCTGCGTCGCCGACAGCCCGATCCGCTGCGGCTCGGTCGCCGTGATCGCCGACAGCCGCTCCAGCGAGAGCATCAGGTGCGAGCCACGCTTGGTGCCGGCGACGGCGTGGATCTCGTCGATGATCACCGTCTCGACCGAGCTCAGCACCTCGCGGGCGCCGGAGGTCAGCATCAGGTACAGCGACTCGGGCGTGGTGATCAGGATGTCCGGCGGGTTGCGGCGGATCGCCGCGCGCTGGGACTGCGGGGTGTCGCCGCTTCGCAGCGCCACCGCAACCGGCGGGTCGGCGGCGATGCCGGCCAGCGGCGCGCGCAGGTTGCGCTCGACGTCGTGGTTCAGCGCGCGCAGTGGGGAGACGTAGAGGACGCGGGTGCGCCCGCGCTCGCCGTCGGCGCACAGCCGGTCGAGCGCCCACAGGAAAGCGGCCAGGGTCTTGCCCGACCCGGTCGGTGCCAGGATCAGCGTATGGTCGCCCGACGAGATGGCCGGCCAGCCCTTCACCTGGGCCGGAGTCGGCTCTGCGAAGGTGCTGCGGAACCACCCCGCGACGCGATCGGTGAACGGTGCCAGGGGGTCGCGCGCCATACCTGCAATCTAGCCAGGGCGTATGCTCGGCGGGAAGACGCGCTGCTCCGGACGCGTCGAGTGTGGCGGAGGAATGCATCCGCGTGAACGTCGAGGTCGAGATTGGCTCCATGGTCTCCAACTACCGCGTCGAGCGGCTGCTCG
>DATLLN010000092.1:0-9349 GCA_035537835.1 Gaiellales bacterium | reverse complement strand
GCCCGTCGGATCACGGTGATCAACCGCAGCGCCGACCGCGGCGAGGCGCTGGCCGTGCGGTTCGGCGGCCGGGCGCTCGGCTGGAGCGACCTCCCGGCCGCCGTCGCCGCGTCCGACGTCGTGGTGTCCTCGACCCTGTCCGACGGCCACGTGATCGAGGCGGCCTGGCTCGAGAGCGGCCGCCCCCGCGTGCTGGTCGACCTGGCGCTTCCCCGGGACGTCGACCCGGCCTGCGCGGACGTCGACGGCGTGACGCTGCTCAACGTGGACGACCTCGAGGAGGCCGTCCGCCGCAACATCTCGCTGCGCGAGGGCGAGTCCGAGCGCGCGCGGGCGATCGTCGTCGAGGAGGCGGAGTCGTTCCGCCGCTGGGTGGCGGAGCTGGAGGTCGTGCCGGCGATCGCCTCCCTGCGCGCGCGGGCGGAGGAGATCCGCTCCTCCGAGCTCGAGCGGATCGCCGGGCGCTGGGAGGGGCTGACCGACGCCGACCGCGACCGGCTGGACGCGGTCACCCGGGCGATGCTGAACAAGCTGCTGCACCGGCCGACGGTGCGCCTCAAGGAGCTGGCGGCCGTCGGCGAGGAGCGACCCTACGCCGATGCCATGAGCGACCTGTTCGGGCTCGAGCCGGCGCCACCGGCGCGATGATCCGGGTGGGCACGCGGCGCAGCCGGCTGGCGCTCGCCCAGGCGCGGCTGGTCGCGGCGGAGCTGAACAACGCCGCGCTGGTCGAGATCGACACGGCCGGCGACCGCCGGCGCGACCTCCGGTTCGAGCAGATCGGCGACGGTCGCGGAGTCTTCACCCGCGAGATCGAGCGGGCGCTGCTGGCCGGCGAGATCGACGTAGCGGTGCACAGCGCGAAGGATCTGACCGGCGAGATGCCCGACGGCCTGGTGATCGGCGCGATCCCGCCGCGCGAGGACGCGCGGGACGCTTGCTGCGGCCCGTTCGGCTCCCTGGCCGAGCTGCCGGCCGGGATCCGCGTCGGCACGTCGTCGGCGCGACGCGGCGCCCTGCTGGGCGAGCTCCGGCCGGACCTCGAGGTGGTGCCGCTTCGTGGCAACGTCGACACCCGCCTGCGCAAGCTCGACGACGGCGACGCGGACGCCATCGTGCTGGCCGCCGCGGGGCTGCTGCGGCTCGGGCTGGGCGAGCGGATCGGCTTCCTGTTCGACCCGGCCGAGTTCGTGCCCGAGGCCGGCCAGGGAGCGCTGGCCGTCCAGGTGCGGGCCGGCGAGGAGCATCTGGTCGCGGCGCTCGACCACGGGCCGTCGCGGGAGCTGGTCGAAGCCGAGCGCGCCAAGGTCGCGGAGCTGGGCGGCGGCTGCACGGTGCCGGTGGCGGCGCATGCCTGGCACGAGGACGGCGAGGTTCGGATGCGCACCTGGACGGCCGCATGACGGTCTACCTGGTCGGCGCGGGGCCGGGCGACCCGGGGCTGCTGACGCTGCGCGGCAGGGAGCTGCTGGACCGCTGCGACGCGCTGGTCTACGACCGGCTGGCCGATCCGCGGATCGTGGACATGGCCCGGGCCGGCGCCGAGCTGCACGACGCCGGCAAGCAGCCGGGCCGCCACACGATGACGCAGGATCAGATCAACGGCCTGCTGGTCGAGCTGGGCGGGCGCCACCAGACGGTGGTCAGGCTCAAGGGCGGCGACCCGTTCATCTTCGGGCGCGGCGGTGAGGAGGCGCTGGCGCTGGACGCCGCCGGCATCGCCTGGGAGGTCGTGCCCGGCATCTCCTCGGCCTACGCCGTCCCCGCCTACGCGGGCATCCCGGTCACGCAGCGCGCCATGGCCGCGCAGGTCACGATCGTCACCGGCCACGAGGATCCGGGAAAGCCGGGCACCGATCTCGACTGGGCGCACCTGGCGCGGACGCCGGGCACGCTGGTCTTCCTGATGGGCGTCTCGTCGTTGGAGGCGAACATGACCCAGCTGCTTGCCGAGGGTCTGGCGCCGGCGACGCCGGCGGCGGTCATCGCCTCGGGCACCCGGCCCGACCAGCGCACCGTCTCGGGCACGGTCGCGACCATCGCCGAGGCGGCCACCCAGGCGGCCATCCGGCCGCCCGCGATCACGCTGGTCGGCGAGGTCGCCGCCCTTCATGACCGGCTCGCCTGGTTCGAGCGGCGGCCGCTGTTCGGGCGGCGGGTGGTGGTCACCCGGGCCCGGGCGCAGGCCAGCGGTCTGGCGGCCCGGCTGGGCGAGCTGGGCGCGGACGTGCTGGAGGCGCCGGCGATCACGCTCGAGGAGCTGCCCTTCCAGGCGCCCGACCTGGGCGCGTACGAGATCGTCTGCCTGACCTCCGCGAACGGCGTCGAGCGGCTGCTCGCCGGCGACGTGCGGGCGCTGGCGGGCGTCACCGTCGCCGCCGTGGGGTCGGCCACCGCCGCCGCTCTTCGCCGGCGGGGCATCGAGCCCGACGTACTTCCGCAGCAGGCCGTGCAGGAGTCGCTGCTCGAGGCGCTGGGCGACGTCGCCGGCCGGCGCGTGCTGATCGCGACGGCGGAGGGCGCCCGGGACGTGCTGGCGGCCGGCCTCCGCGAGCGCGGGGCGGAGGTCGACGAGCTCGCCCTCTACCGCACCGTGCGCGAGCCTGTCGACGCCGGGCTGGTGCGGTCGGCCGACCTGGTGACCTTCACCTCGTCATCCACCGTGACCAACGTGCTCGACGCGATGGACGGGCACGACCTATCGGGCCTCCGGGCCGTCTCGATCGGGCCGGTCACGTCGGGCACGCTGCGCGAGCGGGGCGTCGAGCCGGTGGCCGAGGCCGACCCGCACGACGTGGACGGCCTGGTCGCGGCCGTCCTGGCCGTCGCCGCTGGGTAGAGTCAGCGCATGCCGCCGTTCGTCACGTTCCTCTCGGACTTCGGTGCCGGCGACCAGTTCGCCGGGATCTGCCACGGCGTGATCAACCGGGTCTGCCCAGAGGCCGTGGTCATTCACCTGGGCCACGGCATCGAACCCCAGTCCGTGGGACAGGCCGCGCGGATCCTGGCGGGTGCCGTGCCGTACCTGCCGGTGGGTGTGCACATGGCGGTGGTCGACCCGGGCGTCGGATCGCAGCGCCGGGGCGTCGTGCTGCGGTCGCCCGACGACAGGCTGTTCGTCGGTCCGGACAACGGGCTGCTGGTGCCCGCTGCGGAGGCCTGCGGCGGCATCGAGCTGGCGGTCGAGCTCACCAACCGCGCCTACATGCTCGACCAGGTGTCGCACACGTTCCATGGCCGCGACGTGTTCTCGCCGGTCGCCGGCCACCTGGCCGCCGGGCTCGATCCGCTGGAGCTGGGACCGGAAGTCGACGCGGCGACGCTGGTACGGCCGCAGCTGCTCGGATTCGAGCGCGACGGCACCGTGCTGGGCGCGATCGTCCAGCACATCGACCGGTTCGGCAACGTCCAGCTGTCCGCCGGCAGGGACGCCGTGGCCGACGTGTTCAGGGCCGGCGGCGTGGCCGAGGTGGAGGCGCTCGACGACCGCTATCTGGCGGTCTGTGCCGACACGTTCGCGGACGTCCAGCGCGGCGAGCTGGTGCTCTACGAGGACTCCGAGCAGCGGCTCTCGATCGCCATCAACAGAGGCGATGCGGCCGAACTGCTCGACCTGACGGCGGGGAGCCCCGTGCGGATCGAGTTCGCGCCGACGATCGACGCGTGACCGATTACCGGCTTGACGCAGGCGCCACGAAGTGATGAGATACGACCTACCAGCGGCCTTCGCGGAGCGGTAGCACCGTCCCGGAGGCCGCTTCCTCGTCCAGAGGCCCTGCGATACACTGGCCGCCGCGGCGAGGTAGCTCAGTTGGTAGAGCACGCGACTGAAAATCGCGGTGTCGCTGGTTCGATCCCGGCCCTCGCCATCCCGCACCAGGAGCCATGTTCTTGATCTGGAACGCTTGTGCGCGTAGCTCGCAGCACCGTGGGAAGCGGATGGGAAGTCCGACAGCGCCGGCTGGTCGGTCGCTGGCTGCATGAGCTGTGGGCGGACCCGTATCGCGCCAGATGGAGCAGCCACTACCACCAGCCGCCTGACTGGGCCGGGCAGCTCCCTAAGGGCTCGGCGTGCCCGACCCCCTATCGGCGCGCCTCGCGGCAGGAGCATTTTTTTGGGGGGCTTCCCGTCCTGCCGACCTTGCACCGAGCGTGCCGGCGCGACCGGTGCGCAAGGAACGATCGAAGCCGACGCACCGGCCGGCCGACACCAATACGCTAGTCCGCGCTATGAACGCCACGACATAACCGCGGTGGCGGCGCTTGTCGTCGGCGCCGCCGGATTCGCGCAAGTGGCCTGTCTGGTCTGTGGTCGTCCTCCACGCCAGGGGGTTCGACGATCGACCGCCGATGCCTACGCCGGACCCAAAGCGCCGTCAGGACTTCACCCGCACCGGATGGCGGCCCGAATCGTCGTCAGTTTGCGAGCGGCGGGGCGGTGAGCGCATCGATGAGCATGCGGGCCCTGAGCGGCTGCCATGCAACGGGTTTGCCGAGCCCGTAGGCTTGGTGGCGTGGCCGGCTCTAACCAGGCAGAAGGGCTGCAGATCGAGGCGTTGCGGGAGCAGCAGCGCGCCATCTCTGACGTCCTGCGTGCCGTCGCCAGTGCCTCTGGCCTGCAGCCGGTGCTGGATCAGATCATCGAGTCGTGCCGCCGGCTGTGCCAGGCAGACAACGGGGCCCTGTGGCTGCTCGAGGACGATGGGCTATTGCACTCGGTTGCACACCAGGGCGAGCTCGAGGGCGCGCGGTACGACCGCGAGCACCCGCACGCGGTCGACCGGACGACAGCGGCCGGCCGGGTCGCACTCACCCGCGAGGTCGTCCATATTCCGGACACGGGAGCCGACCCCGAGTACGTGTATCCGGGGCCCCGCTCCTACCGCTCGATGCTGGGCGTGCCGATCATGGCGGAGGGCGAGTTGGTGGGGGTCATGGTCGCTGTCCGCCGCGACCAAGCCGCCTACTCTGACGAGCAGATCGGGCTGGCGCGCACGTTTGCGGATCAGGCTGCGGTGGCGCTGATGAACGCGCGGCTGCTGGAGGCGGTTGAGCGGCAGCGCACGGAGCTGGCCCGGTTCGTGTCGCCCCAGGTGGCCGAGCTGATTACCGGCAGCGACGGCGAGCGGCTGCTGGCCGGCCATCGAGCGTACATCTCCTGCATGTTCTTCGACCTGCGTGGATTCACCGCCTTCGCGGAGACGGCGGCGCCGGAGGAGCTGTTCGAGGTGCTGGGCGCCTATCACTCGCTGATCGGCGAGCTTCTGGCACGGCACCAGGGCACGCTCGAGCACTTCGCCGGCGACGGCGTGATGGTGTTCTTTAACGACCCGGTCGAGGTGGACGGGCACGAGTTGGCGGCGGCGACGATGGCGCTCGCAGCACAGGAGCAGTTCGGCGCGCTGGCAGCGGCCTGGAGCAAGCGCGGCACCACGCTCGGGCTCGGGATCGGTATCGAGGCCGGCTACGCCACGCTGGGCCGGATCGGCTTCCCCGGCCGCTACGACTACGGCATCATCGGCCCGGTTGCGAACCTGGCCTCGCGGCTGTCAACCAACGCCGAGGCGGGTGCGATCCTGGTCGGGCCGCGGCTGTACGCGGCCATCGACGAGGGAGTGGTGACCGAGCCGATGGGTGAGCTGGAGCTGAAGGGCTTCGGCCGGCCGGTGCCGACCTACCGCGTGCGTGGCCTGCTCTGAAGGCTGTAGGCGGAGGGTTTAGGAGCATGATCGGTACGGCGTTGCGATGGTGCCGCGAGAACGCGATGATCGTCGGGACGAAGTAGATCGCGAGCCCGATCACCCGGCTGATGAAGTAGGTTCCGCCGCTTGAATCCAAGGTGGTCATGCTGGAGATCTCCTGTTTGCGTCACTCTCGCACGTTCGTGCGTCCGTTCCGCGGACCGAGGGAGAGTCCCGCGGTGCCCTACCGACCTTCACCGGTTCGAACCGGCAGTACATCAGTGCGTCCGCTCATCCTCAGCGAGTCGCTCGTCGGAACCGAGTGACCCTGCCGCGCTTTAGGCGGGAGTCGATCTATCGCGACGCGCAACCACGATGCCTGCGTGCCATCCGGGAGCACGTCCACCGGTCGGCGGTCGGATCGAGTCAACACGGAGACCGCTCCGCGTGATCAACCACGAGATGATCGAGTTCGAGTTCCACATCTCGCCGGTGCGGAGGTCGTCGCGGCCCCAGACGGGCGTCGGAAGCTCCGGTAGGTCGTCCCAGATCCCTTGTGCAACGACGGGATCGGTGGAGAGCCGCTGCGGACTGTCCACGGCCTCCGCTACGTCGGGGATCACGCCCTCGTGCCAACGGCGAACCTCGTACCGGAACAGGCGCACTCGTCCAGCCCATCGGGCCCCGACGGGGCCCTCAACCACGACCCCGCGCCGCTCGCCGTGTGCGTCCGGGACGGGTGCCTGCTCGACCACGAACCGCCCACGAGAGGGAAGCCTCAACTCGAGAGCCGAGTGGTACAGATCCCGTGCGGAGCGGTGCTGAACACGGGCCGCAACTGCCTCGAAGACCCGGCCGTTCAGCCGGACTGAGTATCCGCCCGCGCCGAGCGGCAACCAGAACAGATCTACGGCCCCAGGAGCCGAATCGGGCTCAACGCTCTCGCTCATCTCCATCCGGATAGACCTCGACTACTTGCCAGGAGCACAGGCGGCGTGAGCCTTGATGTCATCGGCCGCGTAGCGATTCCTCGCCTTGGGGAGCCGCTTCGCCAGGACACCGAACTTCCCGACGTAGAGATTCTGGCCGGCCCGTGTAACTGCCTTGATTTGGCCGCTGAGGATCGCAACCGCATCGTGGTACTTCTTCAGAGCTGTGAGGCAACCACCTGCGGTGTCGCCATAGAGGTTCTTGGTCCGCCCAGGGCCAGATCTCTGTTATATGCGAAGCCGCTATAGGCATCGCCCATGCACGACACGAACTCGCCAAGGTCGCGGATGGCGATCCAGCACCAGGCGATTGTGTCAGCTTTCGCAGCCGTCGGTGTAGCGTTGCGCCATGCCCAGTCCGATCGAGAGCGCCGCAGCAGAGCTCGAGGCGAAGGCGACGTCGTTCGTCCGCGAGCATCGGCTGCCCGGCCTGGCCGCCGGCGTCGTCCATGGGGGCGAGCTCGTCTGGTCGGGCGCCCCCGGCTTCGCCGACGTCGCCTCGCGCCGCTCCGGCGGCACCACGACGCTCTACCGAATCGCCTCGATCACGAAGACCTTCACCGCGACGGCGATCATGCAGCTTCGCGACGAGGGCCGCCTGCACCTGGACGATCCGGTGGTTGCGCACCTGCCCGAGCTGCGGGCAGCGGGCAGCCCGTTCGGCGCGATCGAGACGGTGACGATCCGCCGGCTGCTGTCGCACGAGTCGGGGCTGATGGGCGACCCGCCGGGCACCGACTGGTCGGAACTGGTGTACGAGGGCGACCCGGCGGCGAACCTGGCGCGGGCCGCGGAGATCGCGACCACGGTGCCGCCCAGCACGCAGCAGAAGTACTCGAACATCGGCTTTCAGCTGCTGGGCGAGACCGTCGCTCGCGCCTCGGGCACGCCGTACGCGCAGCGTGTGCGGGAGACGATCCTCGACCCGCTCGGCCTCGCCTCGACCTCGTTCGAGCCGCTGGCCGGCGAGCTCGCGGCACGGTGCGCGACCGGCTACGCCGCCCGCGGGTTCAGCGACGACCTCCAGCAGTCGCCGGCGATGCCGGCGATCGAGGCCGAGGGCGGCCTGTGGTCGTGCGTGGGCGACCTGGCGCGGTGGATCTCCGCGCAGTTCACCGAGGACGTGCTGCCGGCGGCGACGCTGGCCGAGATGCACCGGCCGCGCTACCTGGGCGACGCGGCCTGGACAGAGGCGTGGGGCATCGGCTGGTACGCGGTGCGGCGCGCGTCCGGGATCTGGGTACAGCATTCGGGCGGGCTCCACGGCTTCACCAGCAACGTGTGCTTCGATCCGAAGGAGAAGATCGGGGCGATCGTGCTCGTCAACGGCGACTCGTCGCCGTCCGGCATCTGCATGGATCTCGCCGAGATCGGACGGCGTGCGGTCTCGGCGGCCCCGCGGCCGATCGAGGCGCCGGCGCCGCTCCCGCCCGAGTGGGGCGGGCTGCTCGGCCTCTACGCCGACCCCGAGTACGCGCTGCTCGTCCGTGTCGAGTGGCGCGACGGCAAGCTCAGCCTGCTGGCCGCCGGCGAGGACGACTGGCGGCCGACGCTGGCGCCGACGCAGACGGCCGACCGGTTCGTGGTCAGCCCAGGCGTGCGCGAGTCCGGCGAGGCGTGCGTCTTCCACCGGCGGCCGGACGGCCGCGTCGCGTCGATGATGGTCGCCACCACTTCGCTGCGCCGGCTCGACCCGGTCGACCAGGGCTGAACGGCCCGCTCAGTCGCCGCAGGTCTGGACTGCGGAGGCGCCGTTCGCGCCCAGCACCGACTCGAGCACCGACAGCACACGAGGATCGAACATCGTGCCGGCGCCCGTTCGCAGCTCGGCCAGCGGCTCGTCGACGTCCGGGCGGACGTGCAGCGACACGTAGGACTCGGCGACCAGGATGATCCGCGCACCGAGCGGGATCGCCTCGCCGGCCAGCCCATCCGGATAGCCGCTGCCGTCGAAATGCTCGTGGGTGGCGCGGACGATGGCCCGCACCTTCTCGAACAGCGGGCTGGGGCCGAGCATGTCGGCCGAACGCAGCGGATGGGTGCGCACGACGGCCCACTCCTCGTCGGTCAGCGGCTCGCTCTTGGTGATGATCTCGTCGGGGATCGCCGACATCCCCAGATCGCGGAACCGGCAGGCGGTGCCGAGCTGGGTCAGCTCGGTGCCGGCGAGGCCCATGGCCTGGCCCAGCGCGCGCACCAGCGACTCGACCTCGCCCTCGTCCGAGGTCTGCTCGGACGTGTGGCGCACCGCCTCGGTAGCCGGCGGCGCGGCTGCCGCGGCCAGCCGCGACAGGCGGGAGGAGACGAACGACGCGGGGATCCACTGGCCCTGCTCCATCGCGACGAAGGCGAACCGCAGCACGCGCTGCTGGTCGACCACGAAGAGCCCGTCGCGGCGCCGCTTCTTGCGCAGCTTGCGGCCGTCGACGAGGCCCAGCGCCTGCGACGCCTCGCCGCGCGGATCGGTCAGCCAGCGGGCCGTCTGCGCCGCGGCCAGTGACTTCGCCAGGGACGAGTCACCCGGCGAAACGACCACCAGTTCGCTGGCGGAGCGCTGCATCAGGCCGCCCAGCTCGCGCAGCATCGAGGCCCGGGGATCGTCCCCGCGAGCGTCCTCGACCAGCGCCAGCACGGCAGGGGCGTGACCGACGAGCTCGTCGATCGCCACGGGCTGACCCC
>DATLLN010000091.1:0-13738 GCA_035537835.1 Gaiellales bacterium | reverse complement strand
GCGACTCGGCCGCCGCGTTGACGATCACGTCGACGCCGTCCAGCGCCTCACTGACGTCGCGGACGTCACGGATGTCGCCCTTGATGAACCGCAGCCGGTCGTGGTCGATGACGTCGTCGAGGTTGGCCAGGTTGCCCGCGTAGGTGAGGGCGTCCATCGTGACAACCTCGTGCTCGGTGTCGCCGAGCAGGTACCGGATCATGTTCGAGGAGATGAACCCGGCGCCGCCGGTGACGAGAATCCGCTTGCGCTCCACTGTGCCGCTACCCCAGCTCCCTGTCGATGTAGTAGATCGGTCTGCCTTCGACATCGCGTTGGATGCGCTGCAGGTACTCGCCCAGCACGGCCATCAGGAAGCCCTGCAAACCGAGTACGAACAGCACGAGCCCTCCCAGGAACAGCGGTCCCGGGAAGTTGCCGTGGCGGATCCAGAAGCCGAGGCCCCAGAGACCGACCACCGCGGCAGTCAGGATACCCAGAATCGCCAGCGCAGCTCCCACCCACTGCACCATCTGCGGCCAGAATCCGGTGAGCACGGACAGCCCGAGGCGGATCAGGCCGGTGATGCTGTAGCGGCTGGCGTCGGCGCGGGCCTCGTGCTGGAGCTCCACCTCGACGACCTTTGCGCCGGTCGTGCAGACCAGCGCCTTGGTGAACTTCTGGCGCCCGATGCGGTCGAGCACCGGCTCGATGGCGTCGTGCCGGTAGGCGTTGTAGGAGCAGCCGAAGTCGGAGATGTCGGCGTGGGTGAGGCGCGCCAGCATCCCGTTGATCATCCGCGAGGGCACCCGGCGCAGGAAGAATGCGTCGCGCCGTTCCAGCCGGCGGCCGCTGGCAACGTCCGCGCCGGCGTCGATCGCCGCGACCAGCTTGGGCAGGTCGGACGGCTGGTTCTGGAGGTCGCCGTCCATGGTGACGACGATCTCGCCGCGGGCCCGGGCGATGCCGGCGTGCATCGCGGGGTGCTGGCCGAAGTTGCGCTTGAAGGAGACGACCCGGACGCGGTCGTCCCGGTCGTGCAGCCGGGAGAGGATGTCGAACGTCCCGTCCGTCGAGCCGTCGTCGACGAAGATCACCTCGGCGGCCATGCCGGCGCCGTCCACCGCCTCGACGATGCCGTCGTAGAGCGGCTCGATCGTCCGCTCCTCGTTGAGCACAGGGATGACGATGCTCACGCGGGGCGCGCCCACGGGCGTCGCACTGGATGTGGCGGCAGTCTCGATCTCCACCGAGGGTGAAGCGTACAGGGTGGCGCCGCCGCGATAATCCGCCGTCATGCGCCGGTTCCTGACCGCTTACTGGCCCGAGGTGCTGGCCGGCATCGCCACGCTTGGCTACGGCGCGTGCGTCTTCGGGTTCGGTCTGGTGTTCCGGCCGCTCGAGAGCGACGAGTCGGTGACGCTCCAGGTGGCCTCGCTGGACTCCGTTCGCGGCGTGCTGGATGCCGCGGTCAACTACCGGCACGGGCCGCCGCTGCACTACCTGCTGGTGCACGCCTCGCTGGCGGTGCGCGACGACGTCTTCGGGCTGCGTCTGCCATCGGCGCTGCTGGGGATGGCCGCGGTCGGCCTGGCGTACGGCTTCGGCCGCGAGCTGCTGGGCCGCGTCGAGGGCGCCGTGATGGCGGTGATCGTCGCGACGTCCCCGATGGTCGTGCACCTCGGGCAGTTCGCGCGCGGCTACACGGCGATGCTCTCGGCCAGCTTCCTGAGCCTGTGGCTGATGCTGATCCTGCTTCGCACCCGGCAGTTCCGGTGGGCGGTGGCCTGGGGCGTCTCCGTCCTGCTGCTCGCCGGCTCCCACCCGTTCGGCCTGTTCGCCCTGTTCTCCGAGCTGATCCTGCTGGCGGTGCTGGGGCTGTGGCCGCTGCTGCGCGACCGCAGCGGGCCGCGGCGGCCGCTGATCGCGACCGGCGTCGCGCTGGTGCTGGGGGCGGCCGCGCTGCTCGCGCTGCGCCACGTGTACAGCCCGCTGCAGGACAAGTACGACGTGGGCCAGGGCGGCAGGGTGATCGACCCGTTCTCGAGCACCCTGTGGCGGGCGCTCGGGGAGACGTGGTTCGGCACGACGGTCGCGCTGTTCTGGTTCGTGCCGGCCGCGGTCGCCCTGGCGGGCGTGGTGATGCTCGCCCGCCGCGACCGGCGCGCCGCGCTGGTGATCGCGGTCTGGCTGCTGCAGCCGCTGATCACCCTCTCGCTGCTGACGGCCGCCTCGTCCGACTTCGCGCCGCAGCGCCATCTCTCGTTCATGCTGCCCGGCTTCGCGGCGGCGCTGGCGTACGCGATCGTCGAGGCGGCGAGGAGGCTCCCGCACGGGCCGATCGTGGCCACGGCGGGGGCCGTGCTGCTCCTGCTGCCAGGCACCGTCGCGATCGCCCGCGACGTCGACGGCTTCAACCCCGACCTGCGTGACGCGAGCATCTCCCTGGCCGACAAGTTCGGCCCCGACGACGTGCTGCTGACGTCGGCCGGGCTGGCCGAGCCGACCGTCCCCGCCCGCCTGTACGGGGCGTACGCGACGCTGGAGGCGCCGGACGGCACGCCGCTCTCGGAGTGGCCGCATCTCGGCGATGCCGTTGGCTGCACGCTGGTCAACCGCCTCCACGAGCAGCGGCCCGAGCCGAACGCCGCCTGGGTGCTGGTGCGCACGCCGGCGCCGGACGAGTCGGTCGTCGCGCTGCGCCGGGCCGGCGCCGACCTGGTCGAGACGCACGGTCAGTATGTGGTCGCGCGGTTTGCCGACCCCACCCGCGACGTGGCGGGTGCGCTGCGCGACGGCCGGCGCGCGTACCGCGCCGTGCGCGGCGTCAGCCAGCCGGTCGGCGACTTCGGCCGGGTGCTGGCCGACTACCGGCTGGCCGGGGCGCTGGAGCGGGCCGGGATCTGCACCTGACGCAACAACGGGGTCAGACCCCTTTGTTGCGTCAGGCCAGCCTTTCGCGCGTCCGCTCGAGCAGCGGCTCGAAGGACAGCGTCTCGCCGGTCAGCTCGTGCAGCAGGCGGTCGGCGTCCAGCGACTGGCCGAGCTCCCACAGCTCGCGCAGCAGCAGGCCCGCCGCCCGGCGGCGGAACCACTCGCGGCCCCAGCGCTCCTCCAGGTACCGGGAGACCTGCGCCGCGAACGCCCACGCCCGCAGGTAGGAGGTGCAGTAGAGCAGCGGATCGACGTCCACCAGCCGGTTTGCCGCGGGCGGCGGGACGAGCGTCGCCCGGCCCAGGTGGTGGACGTAGCGTTCGCCCAGCACATCCGGCGAGGCGCCGCCGTGCAGCTCCAGCTCGTACGGCAGCTTGCCGCAGTAGCGGCGCAGCATGTGCAGGTCGTACAGCGCGTTGAAGCGGGCGTAGTCCTGCGGCGGCGCCTCCACCCGCCAGCCGAGCCACGCCGGCGTCGTCACCAGGTGGTCGAACAGGAACGCCCAGCCCTCGGTGACGCCGTTGTCGCCACGGACGCGATCCTCGGCCGGCAGCATCCGCGACATGTGCCCGAAGTGCTGCGCGTGGCCGGCCTCGTGGAACAGCGCCAGCCAGTCGTCATGGCCGCCCTGCGGCAGGATCACCAGCATCACGCGGTCGGGCACGAGGATCGGCGCGCAGAAGGCGCGCGGGATCTTGCCCGGCCGGCTGTCGATGTCGAGCTCGATGTTGGGCTGGCGATCGAGATGGATGCCCATCCCCTCCAGCGTCCCCCGCAGCGCCGGCAGCGCCCGGTCGGCGGCGAACGCGGTGTCGAACTCGGGCGCCCGCCACAGGCGCGACACGTCCTGCGGTCCCGCGGCGTCGAGCGGCAGGCCGACCCGTGAGCGCAGCGCGCGGTCGAGCTCGCGCTCGTGCAGCCCCTCGGTCTGCGCGATCACGTCCTCGGTCATCGCCAGCAGCCCGTCCAGATCCCACCCGAAGCCCTCGTACAGCGCACGCAGCGTCGGCGAGCCGAGATCCGCCACGCGCTCGCGCTCCACGGCCAGCGCCTCGTCGAGCATCGGGTTGATCGCGTCCTCGACGACCGCCGTGCGGGCGTCGTACAGCGCCCGCCGGCGCAGGGTGTCCGGCTCGTTGACGAGCACCGGCGCGACCTCCCGGTAGGGGATCGTCCGCCGCTCGACGGTCACCTCGAGGGTCGCCTCCCGGGTGGCGATGCGGTCGGTGATCGGGCGCGTCGCCGCCGTCAGGTGGCCCTCGACCGCCGCCCGCCGCAGCTCGGCCGGTGCCCCGGCGTCGGCCAGATCCTGGCACGCCTCCAGCGTGAACAGCTCCTCGAACTCCTCGTCGACGGCCGCCAGCTCCAGCGTCGGCTTGAGACCGGCGAAGTGCCGGTACCACTCCTCGCCGGAGTCGGCGTTCATCGCCTCCAGGCGTGCTCGGTAGGCATCCACGGAGATCGCCACGGGCCGGAAATCTACACTTCCGCCCGATGCCTGCCGTGACCCGCGGGGACGAGCTCGAGCTCACCGTCGACAGCCTCGCCTACGGCGGACGGGGCGTCGCGCGGCACGGCGAGCTGGTCGTGTTCGTCGCGCAGGCCCTGCCCGGCGACCGCGTCCGTGCGCGGGTCACGAAGTACAAGCGCCGCTACGCCGAGGCCCGCGCCGTCGAGCTGCTGGAGGCCGGGCCGGGGCGCGTGGAGGCGCCGTGCCCGCACTTCGGCGTCTGCGGCGGGTGCGCGTGGCAGGACCTGGAGTACGCCCGCCAGTTGGAGCACAAGCAGGCCCAGGTGGTCGACGCGCTGGAGCGCCTGGGGCGGCTGGAGGGATACGAGCTGCTGCCGATCGAGCCGGCGACGCAGCAGTTCGCCTACCGCAACAAGCTCGAGTACTCGTGGTCTTCGGGGCCGGACGGCCCCGCGCTCGGCTTCCACGTCGCCGGCCGCTGGGACCAGCTGCTGCCGATCGACCGCTGCCTGATCGCCGGCGATCCGAGCAACCGCGCCCGCGAGGCGGCGGAGCGGTGGGCGCGGGAGGCCGGCGCGGAGCCGTACGACCAGCGCTCGGGCTCCGGATTCCTGCGCCACCTGGTGACCCGCGAGGGCCGCCGCACGGGCGACCTGCTGGCCGTGCTGGTCACCGCCCCGGGCGAGCTGCCCGCCGCGGAGCGGCTGGCGGAAGTGCTCGGTGAGGCCGGTGCGACCGGCGTGCTGCACGCCGTGAACGACGGCGTGTCGGAGGTGACCGGCGGCCTGCCGGCGACGACGCTGGCGGGTGAGCCGGCCTTCCGGGAGCGGGTCCTCGATATCGAGCTCGAGCTCTCGGCGGGCGCGTTCATGCAGACCAACACGGAGATGTGCGACGTCCTCTACGGCCACGCCCTGGCGTACGCCGACCTGCGTCCCGACGACGTCGTCTGGGATCTCTACTGCGGTGCCGGCGCGATCGGCCTGCTGGCCGCCCGCCACGCCGGCCGGCTGGTCGGCGTCGAGATCTCGGGCGAGTCGGTGGAGAGCGCCCGCCGCAACGCCGTTCACAACGGCGTCGAGAACGCGGAGTTCATCGAGGGCGACGTCTCCACGGAGCTGCGCCGGCTGCTGGAGCTGGCCGAGCGGCCGAGCGTGGTCTTCGTCGACCCGCCGCGCGCCGGCCTCTCGCCCAGGGCCGTGCGGCGCGTGATCGAGCTCGCGCCGGAGCGGCTGGTCTACGTCAGCTGCAACCCGACCACGCTCGCGCCGAACGCCGCCCAGCTGGCCGAGGGCGGCTACCGGCTGGAGCGCGTCCAGCCCGTCGACATGTTCCCGCACACGCACCACATCGAGTGCGTGGCGCGGTTCACTCGAGCCTGATCGCCGGCATCCCCGGGTCGGGAGCGGCGCCCGGGTGCAGGAGGTGCGCCAGCTGTGCGACGCCGGCGGCGATCCGGGGAGCCGGACGCGAGTAGTAGGCGTTCGCGTCGACGCAGACGGTCGGGCGATCGCCGCGCCGCGCGGTCTCGCGGGCGGCCCGCGCCGCGTCAAAGCCGCAGGGCGCCACGATCACGATCTCGGGGTCGGCGGCGTCCACGTCGTCCCAGGTGACAGGCCGCGACGGCGCGCCCGCCTCGCCCAGCACGTCGGCGCCGCCGGCCAGCGCGACCATCTCGGGGAGCCAGTGGCCGCTCGCGAACGGCGGGTCGTGCCACTCGGCGAGGAACACCCGGCGCCGGGGCAGTCCGTCGACCGCGGCCGCCGCCGAGCCGATCGTGTCGCGCATGCCGGCGACCACCGGTGCAGCCAGCTCCGGCCGGCCAAGCCGCCGGGCGACCGTGTGCACCGAGTCCTCGACCTCGGCGATCGTGTGCGGGTCGAGCGCGAGCACGTCGCAGTCAAGCGCCTCGATCCGGCGCACCTCGTCCGTGCTGACGGCGCACACCCGGCACAGGTCCTGCGTGATCACCAGGTCCGGGTCGAGCTCGCGGATCAGCGCGGCGTCCACGGCGTACAGGGAGCTGCCGTCGAGCACGGCGTCGCGTACGGCCTGGTCGATCTGGGCGCCGCTCAGCACCTCGCTGTCGATCCGCGCGCTGGTCACCACGGGGAGCGCGGACACGTCCACCGGGTAGTCGCACTCGGCCGATCGCCCGATCAGCAGGTGGGTCAGGCCCAGCGCGTCGACGATCTCCGTCGCGCTGGGCAGCAGCGAGACGATCCGCATGGGGCGGACGCTACCTGAGCGCGAACAGCAGGCGGAACGCGTCGGGCGAGCCCAGCCCGGTGACGTCGTCCCATCCGCGGGCCGTCGAGAGCGAGCTGTCGTGGTCGAGTGAGCGCAGCCGGGTGACGACCTTGCCGTTGGCGTTGAGGCCGTTGCGCAGCACCGCCAGCCGGCCGTCCGACGGCACGATGTCGTGGAACACGCCGGTGCCCGCGCTGCGGTAGAGCCCCGGGTTGAGCGGCCCGCGCGAGCCGTGCCAGGCCTGGTTGGCCAGCGCCGTCATCCCCGCCAGCAGCGGCGCGCCGAGGCTGGTGCCGCCGATCCACGAGTCGACCTGCCGGGTGCCGCCGTTGGGCTTGGCCCAGCTCTGCGTGAAGATCACGCCGGTCTGCGGGTCGGCGTCCAGCGCGATGTCCGGCTCTGCGCGCCGCAGCTGGCTCTTCCACGTGGACAGCCCGGCCGGCACGACCCCGGCCTGGTAGGCCGGCTGGTCGTAGAGGTGGCTGACCCCGCCACCGCCGCCGTAGATGAAGTCGCCGAACGGCATGCTCCCGACCCAGTCCTCGTTCTTGAGGCGCAGCTCGCCCGTGCCCCAGCCGGTCTCCCACATCCGCCGGCCCCAGCGGTCGATCGCCAGGCTGGTGCCGCCGACGGACGTGACCAGCGGGCTGGAGTCCGGGAAGCCGACCGAGATGTGGCCCCATGCGGCCTGGTTGTCGCCGTCGTCACCGGAGGCGACGACCACGCTGATGCCCTGCGCCGCCGCCTGCTGGAACACCGCGTTCAGCGCCCGCACCTCGCCGGAGGACACCCACCGCTCGGGCATGCCCCAGCTGTTGGACACGACGTCGCCCAGCCGGTTGTCGACCGCGTGGTTCAGCGCCTGGTCTAGCCCGCGGGCGTCGTTGGCGGCCGCCACGTAGGTGATGTCGGCGTCGGGCGCCATCGCGTGCGACCACTCGACGTCGAGCGCTTGCTCGATGTACCAGCTCTGGGTCTCGCCCGGGTCGCGCGGGTACCGCTCGGTGCCTGGCGCGACGACCTCGGTGTAGCGATGGCCCAGCTTCGGCAGGTGGTAGTGCCGCGAGAAGGTGTCGACGTCCTCGCGGATCGTCGGCGAGCGGAACGCCCCGACGATCGCGATCCGCTGGTGCTTGCCGGTCAGGTGCATCCGGTGCAGCAGGTCGACGTGGTAGGCGCTCGCGATCTGCGCCGGCGTGTACCCGCAGACGATCCACGGCAGCGGCCGCCCCGGGTCGATGGGGTTCGAATGCTTGTCCGACTGCTTCTCAGCCCACCAGCGCGAGCACGGGCCCACCGACTTGCCGATCGGCGGCGGCCCGGGCGGGTCGGAGCGCGGGCGGGCGAGGCTCATCGCGCCGTCCAGCCCGGTGATGGCGGTCACCGAGCCGGCCAGCGCCCTGGGGATGTGCGGGTCGTTGGACGGCGCCGCCACGAGCTTGCCGTCCAGCCGGTAGATCCCCTCGTTGACCCCGAACGCGCGCTCCACCTGGGACACCGTGCCGCCGGCCGTCACGAACAGCCGGTTGCGCGGGACGCTGAGCACGTCGAACCCCTGCGACTGCAGCCACCGCTCGATCGCATCGACCTCACCTTGGTCGGGTGCGAACCGGGCGCGGAAGTCGGACGGCGACAGCCAGTGCCGGTAGCTGCGGCTCGCCGGGTTCTGCTGGTCGGCGAGCAGCTGTGCCAGCGAGTCCTGGTCGCGCCAGCCGAGCCACACCGAGAACGCCATCCGGGTGGCGCCGGGCTGGTCGCCCTCGTCGTTGCCCGGCGTGGCCCAGTCGGGCTGGGTGCCGGTGACAGTGGCCGTGGTGTCGGCGGCTGCCGGGCTTCCCGAGCCGAGCGCGAGCAGGCACGCCGCTGCCACGACGAGAAGGCCGCGAAGCACGCCGAGGGAGCCGCCGTGGGAGCGCATTACAAGATGCATCGGCTCCCACGGGGGGCGCGCTCACTCCCGTTCGGGTGAACCCGCCCTCCCCCCGAAGCGGGCCAGCAGCAGGTCGCCGTTGGCTGCCAGGAATCCGAGGGAGAGCAGCGGCAGCGCGGGAAGCGCTGCATCGAACACGTACGACAACACCAGCGTCAGCCCGAACGACAACGTCATCGCCGACCAGGTCAACGCGATGCGCAGGTGCAGCCGCGCGGCGGCGGCCAGGAACAGCGCGAAGAACACGAAGTCGCTCGAGCCGATCTGGGCAACGCCGTCGGAGCCGAGCGGGTGGAATGCCAGGGTGAACGCGTTCAGCACCTGCTCGTGCTGCTCGACGATCACCTTGGTCGGCCCGGCGGCGACGCTGTAGACGTCGACGGCGGCGATCAGCAGCGCGATCACCACGATCTCGATCGTCGACTCGAGCAGCGACGCCAGCGCCATGCCGACCAGCGCCGCCGCCACCAGCTTGGCGATCGTGGCCGGCAGGCCGTCGAACCCAACCACGATGAACAGGGCCGCGACCACGACCGCCGCGCCGGACAGCCCCGCCAACGCCCGGGCGGGCAACACCGTCAGCGGCAGCAGCTCGCGCACGCAGACGGTCGCCAGCGGGATCGAGACCAGCGCGAGGCTTGCCACCTCCACCCAGACCGGCGCCGACGGCAGCCGGGGGAAGACGACGTCGACAGCGGCCAGCGCGGCCGCCGCCAGCCCTGCCCGCCTCAGTATGGCGGCAGGTTCTCGTACCACTCGCCCAGCACCTTGAACGCCGTCCAGAACTGCTGCTTGGCGTCCGCTTCGTTCAGGGAGCTGTCGATGTCGGGCACGGGCAGCACCTCGATGGAGGGCGTCCACCGCTGGATCTCTCCGAGCCGGTAGGCGACGGGCTTGGACAGCGGGAACTCGAGGCCGTTCAGGAAGTCGAGGGCGGGTCCGCCCATCGCCACGATCATCGCGGGCTGGACGATGTGCATCTCGCGGGTCAGCCACTGGCGGGCGTGCTCGATGTCCTCGTCGGTGGGCTCGGCGTCCGCCTTGACGCAGAGCGTGCCGTAGAGCTTCATCGGGTCGACGCGCAGCCGGTCGATGCTCTTCAGCACCGCCTGGCCGGCACGGCCGAAGAACGCGACGCCCTCCTGCACCTCCGCCGGCTGGGGCGCGTACTTGAGCAGCATGATGTCGGCGAGGGGGTGGCCGGTGCCGATCACCGGGGCGTGCGAGGGGTGGCGTTCGCTGACCCACTGCGAGATCTCGTGGCCAAGCGCGTTCGTCTCCTCGATCGCCTTCGCCTGGTACTTCTCGTAGATCTGGTCGTCGGCCACGCTCACCCCGTCAGTATTCAGCGGGTGGTCGGTGTTTTCCTACTCCTCGGCCACGGCGCGGGCGCCGAGCAGCACTCCGAACACCAGCAGCCCGGCACCGGCGACGACGTCCACGGCCCTCAGGAAGCGCTCTCCGACGTGCCTGCGGGCGAGGCCGACGCAGCACGCCAGGATGGTGAACCAGGAGATGCTGCCGATGCCGATCCCGGCCACCAGCGCCGCGGTGCCGGCCGGCGTCGCTGCGGCCTGCGCGGTGGAGGCGGCGGCGAAGATCGCCGCCCAGGAGGCGATGGTGAACGGATTCGAGGCGGTCGCGGCGAGCGACGTCATGAAGGCCCGGCGCGGTGTCGCCACCTCGTCCTCGGTCTCGCCGCCGAGGCGGACGCGGAAGGCGCTCCACAGCGTGCGGACGCCCAGCGCGACCAGCACCGCCGCGCCGGCCAGGCCGAGGGCGAGCTGGATCGCGCCAATCGAGACCAGCGGCGCAGCGCCCAGCACGCCCAGGCAGGCGTAGCCGGTGTCGACCACGGCCGCGCCCGCGCCGATGGCGAGCCCGGTGATCACCGCGCCGCGCATCACGGACCGGATCAAGAGCAGCGAGATCGGCCCCAGCTGCGCGGCGACGAAGAAGCCCAGGCCGAAGCCGATGGCGAACGACGTGTGCATCGCGGCAGTTTCGCAGACGTCTGTGCGCGAGGTGCCATCGGGGTCAGGAACCTCGTCGCAGGCACAATCGCCGCGCGTGCGACACGGGGTCTGACCCCCTGTCGCAGCTAAGCGATGACCTGCGGCGGCTCGAGCGCCGAGACGCCGTCGGCGTCGTTGACCAGCGCTCCCGACGGCGGCGCGATCGGGCCCTCCAGCAGCGGGTCGTCCGTGCCGGCCATCCAGCGCTCGAGGCGGACGCGCAGCTCGTTCGCCGTCTCGAGCAGGCGCGGGTCGTCGATCCGGTTGAACGCCTCGTTCGGATCCAGCTCGAGGTCGTACAGCTGCTCGGTCGCGTAGAGGTTCTCGGGCCATCCGTCGCGCATCCACAGATCCTTGCTGGGACTGTCGTCCGTGTTCGGCAGCACCGGCCCGCGGCGCGGCTCGAACCGGCGGACGTACTTCCAGCGCGGCGTACGGATCGCCCGCTGGGGCTCGTACGCCGCGTGGTAGGTGGCCTCCGCGAACACGGCGTCGCGGATCTCGTCGGTCTCGCCGGTGATGATCGGCATCAGCGAGCGGCCCTGCAGCCAGTCCGGCTTGGGGATGCCGATCAGATCGCAGATCGTCGGGTAGATGTCGATGTGCGAGACCAGCGCGTCCGATGCCTTGCCGCCCGCGAACCCGCCGGGCCCGCGCATGATCAGCATCACGCCCAGCCCGCGGTCGGTCATCGTCGCCTTGGCGCCGGGGAAGGCGATGCCGTGGTCGGTCGTGCAGATGACCAGCGTGTTGGCCGCATGGCCGTAGCGCTCGAGGGCATCCAGCACCGCGCCCACGCCGCGGTCGAGCGAGCGGGCGCTGGCAACGTAGGACGCCATGTCCCGCCGGGTCTCGGCGGTGTCCGGGAGGTTCGGCGGAGGTTTGACGTAGAACTCGTCGCCGGGCAGCGGCTCGAAGAACTCACGGTGCGTCTCGAAGAACCCGACCGACAGGAAGAAGGGCTTGCCCGGCGGGTCGCGGAGCAGGTCGACCGTCACCGGCGCGACGTCGTCGACCCGGTGCGTGTCGATCTTGATGACGCGGTCGTACCCGATCTCGTCCGGGCGTTTCGAGATGTGCTGCTCGCCGATCAGCGCCGAGCGGTAGCCGGCGTCCCGCAGGCTGTGCACGATGTGGTGGCTGTAGTCGTTGAGCGACCAGCCGCGGTGGGCGAGCCCGAGCATGCCGTTGGAATGTGCGTACTGGCCAGTCAGCAGGCAGGCGCGGCTGGCCGAGCACGTCGGCGCGGCGCAGAACGCCTGTCGGAAGAGCACGCCCTGCTCCGCCAGACCCTGGAGCCTGGGCGTCGGGATCCCGTAGCCGTAGGGCTGGATGAACCGCCCTGTGTCGTGCGAGTGGAGGTAGACGATGTTCGGCGGTGCCACGCCGCCGACTCTAGCCAAGCGCGAGATCCGACATCCGGCCGCCGGCCGCCGCCTCGCGCCGCCGCTGCGCCTCGGCCCAGTACCGCTGCGACCAGTCGCGGGAGATCTCGTCCGCCTGCCGCCGCATCCGCCGCTCACCGAAGGTGTGGTCGGCGGGGCACTCGACGCCCAGGTACGCCAGGATGTCCAGCGCCGTCTGCTCGTAGCGTTCGACGAACTGCTCGTAGACCACTGTGTGGGGCCGCACGCCCACGCGCTCGAAGTACCGGTGCCACTCCACCTCGTCGCGCACCAGCTGCTTGGCGAGGTGGTCGACGGCGTCGAAGCTGTAGCGCAGCTCGTGGCCGGGCAGCGAGCCGTCGCCGTCGTCCCGCCGCCAGGTCCAGGTCTGGATCGCCTTCCACAGCGAGATCGCCTGGCCGACCTTGTCCTCCCGCGTCACCCAGACGTAGTGGAGGTCGGGGAACACCCGGTCGAGCACGTCGGGCGTCTCGATCACTGCGTTGCGGACGACCCCGCGCAGCCGGTCGACGAAGCCGTTGAAGTAGCCCCACATGACCTTGCCGCCGAACACGCCGTTGGGCGTCGTGCCGGCTTCGACCACCCAGTCGAGGAACGCCTCGTAGTCCGCGAACCCGCGTGGGTCGAAGGGGATCTCCTCGTCGTCGACCCGGGTGTAGGTGCCGAGGATGTCGAAGATCTCGGCGCTCCGCACGCCATCGAAGTACTCGGTCGGCCGCCGGGGCACGCCGGTCTGCATGCGGTGCTGGAAGTACTCCTCGGGGCGGCCCGCAAGCCCCGTGTTTCGCAGCGCCTCGCACAGCAGGGTGCTGCCGCTGCGGGGCGTCGAGCAGATCAGATACGAGGTGTTGATCGGTGGCATGCCCGTCCTTTTACCCAGGTTGACGAAGTTCTATCTCTATAAATCTAACCGATTTAGTGGAGAATAGAGATGGGGAAGCCTAGGCGCCGGTCTTGCTGACCTGCTGCACCCACTTCAGCCCCTGCAGGTAGAGCAGGTTCTTGGGGCGCCGGATGATCTCGTTGTACCGCATCGAGACCAGGAACTCCTCGGGCCCGTCGAACGCCGGGATGCGGTTGATCGCCGTGCCCAGGCCCTGCAGCACGTGGGAATCGGAGCCGGCCGACTGCACCAGGTTGTACTTGGTCGCGAACCGCAGCGCATCGTCGTTGAACGTGTCGAACATCAGCCGCGAGTTGTAGACCTCGAAGATGTCGATCTCGTCCAGCAGCCGGTGCAGCGTCGCGGCGCTGGGGATCGTGTGCAGCCGGTCGAACGGGTGGGGCATGAGCACCAGGCCGCCCTGACGCTGGATCTCGGCGATCGTCTCGTCGATCGGCATCCCTCGCTCGATCTTCTCGGTCAGGAACAGGCCGATCACCTCGCCCTCGGTGGTCTTGACCTCCTCGGCGGCGATCACGACCAGCGGCTTGTCCTTCTCGCGCACGATCCGCTGCGCTTCGAAGGCCCCGTCGATCTCGTTGTGGTCGGTGATCGCGATCGCGCCCAGCCCGATCGAGATGGCGTGGTCGATCAGCGCCTCCGGAACGGTGGCGCAGTCGTGCGAGTGGTTCGTGTGCATGTGCAGGTCGACGTCGATCGTCTCCTTGCTCCTCGGCCGCGGCCGGGCGGCGCGGCGGCGGCCCAGCGCGCCGCGGTAGATCTCCTCCAGCCGTTCGGCCACGTGCTCGGGGCGGCGCTCCGCGACCGCGTTCGCGCCCTCGCGGATCAGCCGTTCGCGCAGCGCCCCGT
>DATLLN010000090.1:0-8514 GCA_035537835.1 Gaiellales bacterium | reverse complement strand
TGCGGATGGAGGACGTGCTGTCCGAGCTGCCGCTCTCGACCGAGGTCAGCCAGGCGCTGCTGACGGGCGACGGGCTGCTCGGCGAGCTGCTGACGTGGGTGCTGACCTACGAGCGCGGCCGCTTCGAGTCGCTGGCCGGCGGGTCGCCTGCGGCGGACGTGATCCTGCGCGACGCCTATCTCGAGGCCGTTCGCTGGGCCGACGAGGCCTGCTCCGCCACCACCGCGGAGAGCTGAGCTCCGGCACCCGCACGGTGCCGGAGTCGGTACCGGAGTAAACGTGCCGTCGTTGGTGATCCGCGCGCGTTCCGTGACCGCGTCGACGGGTTCGTGACGCGTCGGATGCCCGGCCGCCGCGTGCCGGGCACCGTGCCCGGCACGGTGCCGGGCGTGGTGCCGGGGTCGGTGCCGGGCACAGTGCCAGGGCCGACGCCGGGCGCGCGCGAATCGGCACGGATCCGTGACGGGGTTGACGGAATCGGCACGGCCGGCGCCGGCGCCCGATCGGCGACGAGCGGCCCGGGTCAGCCCTGGGCGGCCGGGGCGGCGGCGGGGAGCGTGAAGCCGCCGATCTTCTCGAGCGTCGCGATCCGGTCCTCGAGCGGCGGATGCGTGTCGAACATGCCGCCCAGGCTCGAGCGCAGGCCCTTGTGGTCGCGCAGCGGCGACTCGATGTAGAGATGCGCCGTCGCCCGCGTCACGTGCTTCAGCGGCTGGTGGTCGTCGCGCAGCGTGGCCAGGGCCAGCGCCAGCCCCTCAGCGTCGCCGGTGAACTCCACGGCGGCCGCATCGGCCAGGTACTCGCGGCGGCGGGAGAGCGACATCTGCAGGAGCGACGCGCCGATCGGCGCCAGCACCGCGGCGATCAGGCCGGCGGCCACGCCGAGCGCCCCGAGGCCACCCTCGCGGCTGTCCGAGCCGCCGAAGATCGTGATCCGCATCAGCATGTCGGCGGCCAGCGCGATCGCGCCGACCAGCACCGCGGCGATGCTCATCAGCTTGACGTCGCGGTTGCGGATGTGCCCCACCTCGTGCGCGAGCACGCCCTCCAGCTCCCGGTCGTCCATCAGCGCCAGCAGCCCCGACGTGACGGCAACGTACGCGTGCTTCGGGTCGCGCCCGGCCGCGAACGCGTTCGGCGAGCTGTCGTCGATCAGGTAGAGATCCGGCGTCTGCGGAAGCCCGGCGGCGATCGCGACGTTTTCGAGCAGCCGGTAGACCCGCGGCTGATCCTGCTTCGTCACCGGCTTCGCATGGGAGACGGCGGCGATGATCCGGCCGGACGCGTAGTACGAGATCAGCCCGTAGCCGATCATGAAGATGCCGAGCACCCCGGCCAGCCCCGGGCTGTACGCGCCGCCGATGATCGCAACGAACGCCAGGATCAGCATCGCGAAGCCGAGGAACACCACCGCCGTGCGCCGCCGGTTCGCGCGGATCTGCTCCTGGAGCGTCACGGCTTCGAGAGGTCGACGGCGACCGGCGCGCGGTCGCCCTCGTCGTCGAGCTCGAAGAACTCACGCGGCCTGAACCCGAGCGCTCCCGCTATGAGGTTCGTCGGGAAGGTCTGCTGCGAGGTGTTGTACCGCTGGACGACGTTGTTGTAGTACCGTCGCGCGGCGGCGATCTTGTCCTCGGTGTCCGAGAGCTCCTCCTGGAGCGCGCGGAAGTTCTCGCTGGCCCTCAGCTCCGGGTACGCCTCGGCCACGGCGAACAGCCGGCCCAGCGCGCCGCGCATCTGCCGCTCGGCGCCGGCGGCCTCGCCGACAGACCCCGCGGACAGCATCTTCGACCGGGCCGCAGCCACGTCCTCGAACACGCCGCGCTCGTGCGTCGCGTACGCCTTGACCGTCTCGATCAGATTCGGGATCAGGTCGGCTCGCCGCTTGAGCTGGATGTCGATCGACGAGTAGCCCTGCTCCGCCTCGTTGCGCAGCCGCACCAGCCGGTTGTAGGCGAACACCAGCCACACCACCACGATGAGGACAACTGCGAACGCGATCCAGACGACGAGCACGCTTCAAGCGTAGCGGAGCTACTCCTGGTCGTCTGCGAACAGGTCGACCGCTCCCATCCGACCCACACGTTCGATCCGCTCGAGCTCGCCGGGGTAGCTGTAGAACTCCTTCTGGACAAGCCCGCTGGCGACGTACTCGTGGTCCATGTCCAGCACCACGCGGCCGGGGGCCATGCGCACCACGGTGCCCAGCGCGCCGTCCAGCGCGTCGTGCCCGGGCATCGTCCCCGGATTGCGCTTGAGCCGCACGCGATCGCCCACCTGGAGCTCGGGATCGACCTCGTGGGAGACGTCGTTACGCGTTGCGATCGGCGGGTTGTCGTACATCGCCATTGCGAAAGAAGCCTACCCGTTCGGGGGGACAAAGCTCCTCCGCCGGCGCCGATGAAATCCCATGCGAATCGCCCGGGTCGTCGCGTGTGGAGTGGCCGTGGTCGCCGCTGGGCTGATCGCGGGCGTCTCCCGCCCGGCCGCCGCCCCGCTTGCCAACGCGCCCGCCTGTCCGGTCTTCCCGGCGACCAACGTGTGGAACAAGCCCGTCGACGGGCTGCCCGTCGCCGCCAACTCGGACACGATGGTGAACGCGATCGGGCGCAACACCGGGATGCATCCCGACTTCGGCTCGTACGCCGGCTATGGCATCCCGATCACCATCGTCCCCGGCGCCCAGAAGAAGGTGAAGGTCAGCTTCACGTGGCCGCGCGAATCCAACGCCGGGCCGTATCCGATTCCGGCGAACCCCAAGATCGAGGCCGGCTCCGACCGCCACATGATCCTGGCCGACAAGGATCACTGCAGGCTCTACGAGCTGTTCGCCGCGAAGCACACGTCGAAGGGCTGGCACGCGGGCTCGGGCGCGATCTGGGACATGCGCTCCGACGCCCTGCGGCCCGACGGCTGGACGAGCGCCGACGCGGCCGGCCTGCCGATCCTGCCGGGGCTCGTCCGCGGCTCGGAGGTGAATGCGGGGGTGATCGACCACGCCCTGCGCTTCACCGTGCCGCACACATGCGCCGGCCACATCTACCCGGCCCGTCACGACGCCGGATCGGGCAGCTGCGCGGTGCTCCCGCCGATGGGCATGCGCGTGCGCCTGAAGGCGTCATTCGACCTCTCGCAGCTTTCGCCGCAGGCTCGCGTGATCGGCCAGGCGCTCAAGACCTACGGCATGATCCTGGCTGACAACGGCTCTGCCTGGTACGTCAGCGGCTACTCGAGCAGCGTCTTCGACGACGATGACCTGCGCACGCTGAACCGGATCACCGGCGACGACCTCGAGGTCGTCGACACGTCGGGCCTGGTGAACGGCTGACCGGAACCCCCCGAACGGTGGAGGCAGCCGCTCGCCGCCGGCTGCACCCTGAGACTGGGTCGACCCACGCTGACAACAGGCGGGCTGCGCAGAAACGGAGGTCTCGCCGATGACCCTGCAGTACCCCAAGGTACCCAGCGTCCAGACGCGACCGCACTTCAAGCGGCTGCTGTGGCGTGCCGGATTCTTCGGCAACCGCGCGCACCTCGACCACTACGTCAACAAGGGGCTCGGCCACGCGGTGCAGGAGCTGCTGGCGCCGTACCGGACGAACGTGCTGGTCGGCCCCACGCCGAAGGTCAACAACCAGCCGATCGCGCCGCTCGACGAGTGGGGCCACGACTGCCTGTGGTGGCTCGACCGGATGGTGCGGTCGCGCAACCAGCTGGTCGAGCGGATGACGCTCAACCTGCACGACCTGTTCGCGACGAGCAACTCCGGCGTGGGCAACACGCGCCACATGCTCCGCCAGAACCGGCTGCTCCGCAGCTACTCGCTGGGCAACTTCGCGACGCTGCTCCAGGAGATCACGCACGACCCGGCGATGCTGCTGTGGCTGAACGGCGCCGACTCGACCAGCGGCGAGCCCAACGAGAACTACGCGCGCGAGGTCATGGAGCTCTTCTGCCTGGGCAACGACCCCGGGCTGGAGGACGCGACGTACGGCCTCTGGACGAACGCGAACATGTACACGCAGACCGACATCCACGAGGCCGCCCGAGCGCTCACCGGCTGGCGCTACGACTGGAACAAGGCGGCCAACGGCACGCTCGCCGAGCGCGAGAACCCGACGTACTACTCGACGGCGAGCTGGGCCCACGATGCCGGTCAGAAGAGGATCTTCGGCCACACCGGCAACTACAACTGGCAGGACGTCTGCTCGCTGGTCATCCACCACCCGAACCACGCGCCGTACCTCTGCTACTCGCTGTGGAACTACTTCCACGCGGTGCCGCCGCCCGAGGACGCCATGCAGATGATGGTGAACAACTACAAGGCGTCGGGTCACCTGCTCGGCCCGGTGCTGGGCGTCATCCTGCGCCATCACAAGATGTGGGAGAACCTCGATGCGCCCGACCTCGTCAAGCCGCCGATCGTGTTCGTCGCCTCCGGCCTGCGGGCGCAGGACAAGTTCATCACACAGAACAGCTGGTCATGGATCCTCGAGGGGATGGGCCAGGTGCCGTTCTACCCGCCGAACGTGTCCGGGTGGAAGCAGGGTCCCGGCTTCCTCAACACGAACACGGTGCGCGCCTACTGGACGGCGGCAGACAACCTGCTCGGCTACCAGCCGCCGGATCCCGGGACGCAGACGCCCACCCAGGCCGTGACCGGCGCGATCGCCGCGCTCGGCGGCCCGTGGGTGTCCCTCGACTCGCGCACGAAGCTGCTCACCTACGCCACCACTTACGAGACCCGGCACGCGCCTCTCGACCTGCACGACCGCACCGAGCGGCAGAAGGCGCTGCAAGGGCTGCTGATGGCCGGCCCCGACGGGCTGCTGCACTGACCAGGGAGACCACATGAGCGACTGCGGCTGCAACGACTGGATGACCTCCCACCGGCGCACGATGCTGCGCCGCCAGGGCGAGCGGGTACCTCTGCCCCGGGCGGTGCTCGAGGGCGCGACGGCGGGCCTGTCGCGGCGCGACTTCCTGCGCAACGGCGCGATCGGCTTCGTCACGGTGTACGGCGCGCAGGCGCTGTCGTGGAGCAGCATCTGGGAGGCCGCCGCGGCCAGCGCCGCCACGCCCTCCACCGATCCGATCATCGTCTCGATCTTCCTGGACGGCGGCAACGACGGCCTCAACACGCTGGTGCCGATCACCGGCGCCAACTACGCGGCGTACCAGACCAAGCGCCCGCACATCAAGCTCGATCCGGCGGCCTGCCTGTCGCTGGGCGGCCCCGCCGCCAGCCCGGACTTCGCCTGGAACCCGGCGGCGACCGGCTTCAAGCAGCTGTACGACGCGGGCAAGATGGCCGTGATGCCGGCGGTCGACTACCAGCCGCCCGACCTGTCGCACTTCCACTCCCGCGCCTTCTGGCAGGCGGGCGAGCTCGACCCCGATCCTGCCACCGGCTGGCTGGGCCGGTGGATCGACCAGAACGGCGTCGCCGACAACCCGCTGCAGGCGCTGTCGGTGGACTGGTCGCTGGACGGCTCGCTGAAGAGCGACGACAACCCGGTCGCCGTGCTGACCAGCGTCGACGACGCGCAGTTCTCCATGGGCAACGTCTGGGCCGACCCGTCGTTGATGGTCGGCACGCTCGACTCGCTGTCGCAGCGCACCGCCGCGAGCCCGGGCATGGAGGCCGCCGACCACGCCGTGGGAGGCGCCGTCTCGATCGCCAACACGCTGTCCGGGCTGCCGGACGTCACCTTGCCGCCGTCCGGCCGCGGGTACGACACGACGGACCCCAGCTGGTTCGAGCGGCGGCTCTCGATGCTGGCCTGGCTGATCTCGTCGGGCGTCGGCATCCGCGTGGCCTGCATGTCGTTCGACGACGGCTGGGACTTCCACGATTCGCAGAAGACGCGGCAGGGCGACAACCTGACCAAGCTGTCGCGCGGCCTGGCCGCGTTCCAGGCCGACCTCGAGGCCCGCGGGATCGCCGACCGGGTGATCACGCTGGTCTGGAGCGAGTTCGGGCGCCGGGTCGAGGACAACGATTCCGGCGGCGGCGGCACCGACCACGGCGCGGGCGGCCTGGCGATGGCGATCGGCACCGGTGTCAACCCCGGCATCGCCTCCGAGTTCCCCGGCATCCGCGATCAGGACCTCGACCAGTGGGGCAACCTGAAGGTCCCGGCCGACTACCGCCAGATCTACACGTCGCTGCTCGAGGACTGGATGGGCACCGACCCGGCCGACGTGATCCCGAACGCGTCGAGCTTCGCCAAGCTGCCGCTCGTAGCCTGACCGCCGGCCGGCCGCGGCGGTTCGCACCCGCCCCGGTCGGTGGCATACTCGACGCGTGCAGAAACCGTCACTGTTCCGCCTGATCGGGCTCGCCGGCCTCGGCACGCTGGTGGCGGCGGTGTCCCACGGGGGAACGGGCGCGGCCTTTCAGCCGGCCTGGCTGGCCGTTGCCCTCGACGGGGCGATACTGGCCGCAGCGGCGGTCGCCGGCGGCTGGCGGGCGCTGACGCGCTCTGCAGAGCCGCTGGCCCAGGCGCCGGTCGCTGTGCTTGCGTCGGGGCTGATCGCGGCCGAGCTGGCCAGCCACTGGCTGCTGTTGGCCGCCGGGGCACCGGCGCACGCCGGCGAGACCGGCAGCCTCGCCCTGCACACCCTGCTCGCGCTCGCGGCCGCCGTGCTCGTGCGCGGGTTGGAGCGCACCGCCGCCGCTCGCCTTGCGGGCTCCGGCGACGCGCCCTCCGAGGATCGCGGCGACCGCACGTCGCCTCCGCCGCGGCGGCCCCACGTCCGCCTCGTGCCCACGCAGGTGCGCGGCAGGGCGCCGCCGCCCGAACCGTGCTGACGACCTGTTCGTAGTCATCATGGGGGACCGTGGAGGTGCACGTGAAGAAGTCCATTGCGGCCGCGATCGCGGCCCTGTTGCTGGCGTTCCCCGCCAGCGCGTTCGCTCATGTCGAGATCACCCCTGACGAGATCGCGCCGGGAGGCGCAGGGCTGTTCACGATCACGGCGCCGGTCGAGGGCGAGCAGCCCATGACCGGACTCCGGATCACGATCCCGGAGGAGCTCGCCATCGAGGGGATCTCTCCCGCGCCCGGCTTCACGGGCGAGGTCGTGCGCGACCAGAGCGGCCGGGCAACCGCGCTGTCGTGGCAGGGCGGCAACATCCCGTCGGAGCAGGTGGGCCTGTTCCAGTTCTCCGGGTCGGTGCCTGACTCGGTCGGCGACCTGCGGATGGTCGCCGTCCAGACGTTCGCCGACGGTTCGACGAAGACGTGGAAGGACACCGCGGTGATCCACGTCGGCGACGCGGCCGAGAGCGGCTCGTCGTCCTCGTCGGATGACGTCAGCCGCGGACTGGCGGCCATCGCGCTGGTGCTGGCCGTCGCCGGCCTGGCCGTGGCGCTCCTGGCATGGTGGAAGCCACGCGCCTGATCCGGGTCACGGTGGTCGGGCTCACGCTCGCCGCGGGGGCGGCCTTCCCCGCGGCGGCGTGGGCCCACGCCACCCTGCTGTCGACGTCGCCGGCCGTCGGCGCCGTCGTCATCAGGGCGCCGGCGTCGGTGCTGATCAAGTTCGACCAGGAAGTACGGCCGGTGGCCGGCGGCTCGCAGGTGATCGACTCGAACGGCGACCCGGTCACCGACGGCGCGGCGCACGCCTCGCAGACCGACGTCAAGACGTTGGTCATCCCGCTGCAGGCCGACCTCCCGAAAGGGGACTACACGGTGCGCTGGGAGATCGTGGCGACCGACGGCCACCTGGAGAGCGGCGTGTTCGCCTTCGGCGTGGGCACCGGGCGGCCCCCGCCGCAGGCCGCGTCCTTCTCGGGCAGCGACCAGGACTGGAAGTACCTGCTGGCCCGCACCGCCTACTTCGCCGGACTGCTGGTGCTGATCGGCGGCGTCGTCTACCGCGTGCTGGTGTTCGCGCCGGTGCTGGAGTCCGAGCCCGCCGAGACCCGGCCGATGATGTCCCTCCGCGAGCGGCACCGTGCAAACCAGGTGCTCGCCGCTTCGGCCGTGCTGACGCTGGCCGGCGGATGGGTCGCCCTGACGATCCAGGGCGCCGACGTCGCCGGCGTATCGTTCTGGGAGGCGTTCGACCACCGCGGACCGGTCGCCTCGGCGCTCGACGCCACCCGGTTCGGGCGCGAGTTCGGCCGCGGCATCGACGTCACCGCGGGGTTCACGGTGATCGTCGCCGTTGCCTACGCGGCCGCGCCGTACGGCCGGCGGATCGCGCTCGGGCTGCTGGGCATTCCCGCCGCGGTGCTCGGCATCTGGGCGCTGGCCGTGCCGGGCCTGTCAGGCCACGCCGGCGACCCCGGCGGCGGGCTGCTGGCGCTCACACTGGATGCGGCGCACGTGGCGGCTGCAGCGGTCTGGGCAGGCGGCCTGGTGCAGCTCGCGTGGGTCACGCCCCATGCCACCCGCGGCCTGCCCGAAGCCCAGCGCTCGGCGGCCCGCACGGCCATCGCCAGGCGCTTCTCGACGGTCGCTGTGATCAGCGTCGTCGTCGTCGCGCTGACCGGCCTGGGGC
>DATLLN010000089.1:0-12252 GCA_035537835.1 Gaiellales bacterium | reverse complement strand
ACCGCAACCACGGCGAACAGGAGCGGGATCAGCGACGGCACCAGCGCACGGAACAGCACCATCAGGATGAAGAAGGCGACGATCAGCCCGATGATCTCGCTCGATCCGGTCTCCGGCGGCGGGCTCTCGGCCTCCCCGGTGAACTCGACCTGGATGCCCGCCGACTCGCCCGCTGCGCGCAGCTGATCCTCGAGATCGACCACGTCGTTGCGGGGCAGCTGGAATCCCGTCTGGTCGAACTGCGCGTCGAAGAACGCGACGCGGCCGCTGTCCGAGAGCTGCCCCGAGTCGGGCGCGAGCGGGTCCTTGATCGAGCCCGCGTTGTCGGCGTTCTTGTCCAGCGATTTCTCGCCCTCGGTTGCGATCTGCACCATCTTGGCGACCGCAGCCTTGCGCTCGGGGGTGTCCAGCGACTCGCCCGGCGGGGCGGCCATGACCACGCGCAGCGCGGCGCCGTCCTGCGCGCCGAACTTCGCCTTGATCAGGTCGGTCGCCTTCTGGAAGTCGGTGCCCGGCACGGAGAACTCGTTGGCGAGCGTCCCGTGGAACCCGGCGACGAGGACGATCAGGAGCAGCGTCGCACCGAGCCAGCCGAAGACCACACGCCAGGGGTGCGTGGCGCATCCGCGGGCCCAGCGCGCCAGCCCGCCGGCGTTCGCGATCCGGCGCTCTTCCTCCAGTCTGGAGCGTTGCTCGTCGTGACTCATGGCCGCCACCCTAGCAACGGTTCGCGAACGCCGCGAAGGTTTCTTACAGGATCGTCACCGTTCCGAACGGCGGCGCAACGATCGCCTGCCGAGCCGACGCATCCGGCCTCCGCGAGGCTCGTGCGCATGCGGTGGCGCGGCCCTCTCGGGACGCCTGACCCGCGCCGTGACGGCGGCCCGGCCGCCGGCCACGAACACCGGCACCGGGGTGCCGCGCAGGGTCGGGATCAGCAGTCCGGCGCCGACCAGGGAGGCGGCCGCGGCCGCCAAGTACACGCCCTGCGGCCCGAGCAGCTCGACCAGCGGAGCGCCCAGCGCGAAGGACAGCGACATGGCGCCGATGACCACGGCGTCGAGTGCCGCCGAAACGCGCGAGCGAAGATGATCGGGGGTGCGCCGCTGGATCAGGTTCTGCGCGGCGACGGTGCCGAAGGCGTCGAACAGCCCGGCCGTGAACATGCCGAGCAGCACCGGCCAGAACACCGGCGCCAGGCCGACCACGGCGAAGCCGAACGCGATCGCCACGCAGCCGCCGACGATGGCAAGCCGCTCGAGACTGCGCGGGATGCGGCGGCCGACCAGCGCACCGATCACGCCGCCGCCGTCCCAGAAGACGGCGATCAGCCCGTAGCCGATCGAGCCGACGGCGAACTGCTCGGCCAGCACGACCTCGGCCACGATCACCGGGCCGACCGCGATCATCACGATCGTCCAGGCGATCGTCAGCAGCCGCAGCCAGGGGTCGCGGATCAGCCGGCGGTAACCGTCGAGGCTGCTGCCCACGCCGTGCTCGGGATGGGGCTTGGCACGGAACGTCCCGGGCAGCCGCCAGACGCTGGCCACCGCGCCGAGCAGCAGCAGCGCGCTGGCGGCGAAGACGCCGGTCGCACCGACGACGGCCAGCAGCGCTCCGCCCACGCCCGGGCCGAGCATGAAGCCGGCGCTCTTGAAGGCGCCGGCGACGCCGTTGGCGCCGCTCAGATCCTCCTCGGCGACCAGCGCCGGGATGGCGCCGGTGACGGCGGCCGACAGCGCGCCCTGGGTCGAGGCGGCGAGCACCATGACGGCGATGATCGGAACGGTCAGGCTGAGCTCGGACAGCACTGCGCAGGCGGCGAAGCCGAACGCGGCGAACAGCGCGGACGACAGCACCACGACCCGCCGGTCGTGGCGGTCGCCTACGTGGCCGGACCACGGCGATACGGCCGTCGAGACGCCGAACACGGCCAGCATCGCGCCCGACACCCACCAGGAGGAGCCGGTCGACTCGTACAGCACCCAGATCAGGGCGGTCATCGCCGCGCCGCGGCCGGCGTAGGCGACGCCCTGAGACAGGGCAAGACGATTTACGGGAGTGTTCAGCGAGGAGATCTTCATGATGTCGAGGGATGCCCGTGCTGGGGCTGTGCCGGATCTGCGCACGCGTGCACGGGCGTCCCCTAAACGATATCGGCCGGACGTTGCCCGCGCATGAACATCCGGTTACCCTCGGGTGTCGATGCGGTTCACGACCGTTGTCGAGACATCAAACGCCGTCGCCGCGACCTCGTCCCGCAAGGAGAAGGTCGCGCTGCTGGCGGAGTGCCTCGCCGGCCTGCCGGAGGCCGAGACGCAGGCCGGCGTCGGCTTCCTGGCGGGCGAGCCGCGCCAGCGGCCGCTCGGCGTCGGCTGGGCGATGCTCCGCGAGCTGCCGCCCCCCGCGGACGAGCCGTCGCTCGAGGTGACGGACGTCGACGCCGCGTTCGACCACGTCGCCGCGCTCTCGGGCAGCGGCTCGGCAGCGGCGCGGCGGGCGGCGCTCGACGACCTCTTCGGCCGCGCGACCGCGCCCGAGCAGGCGTTCCTGCGCGCGCTGATCACCGGGGAGGTGCGGCAGGGGGCGCTGCGAGCCGTCGCAGCGGACGCGATCGCCGCAGCGTTCGGGATGAAGCAGACGGACGTGCGCCGCGCGCTGATGCTGCTGGGCGACCCGGGCGAGACGGCGGCGATCGCCCGCCAGCAGGGCGCCGAGGGCCTGCGGGCGGTCGAGCTCCGGGTGGGCAGGCCGGTGCTGCCGATGCTCGCCGGGACGGCGCCCGATCTGGCCGGCGCGCTCGAGCGGATCCTGCCGGCGGCGGTCGAGTGGAAGCTGGACGGCGCCCGCATCCAGGTGCACCGCGACGGCGGGGACGTGGGCGTGTACACCCGCAGCCTGGACGACGTCACCAGCCGCGTGCCGGAGATCGTCGAGGGCGTGCTGGCGCTGCCGGTGACGTCGATCGTGCTGGACGGCGAGGCGATCGTGCTGCGCGAGGACGGCCGCCCGCACCCCTTCCAGGTGACGGCCTCCCGCTTCGGGCGGCGGGCGCCGACCGAGGAGCTGCGCCGCGAGCTGCCGTTGACGCCGCTCTACTTCGACGTCCTGCACCTGGACGGCCGCCAGTTGCTCGACCTGCCCGGCAGCGAGCGCGCCGAGCTGATGGCCGCCGCGCTGCCCGGCGAGCTGCGGGTGCCGCGGATCGTCACCGCCGATCCGGCGGAGGCCGAGGCCTTCCAGCGCGACGCGCTCGACCGCGGACACGAGGGTGTGGTGGTCAAGTCGCTGGACGTGCCCTACGAGGCGGGCCGGCGGGGCGCCGGCTGGATCAAGGTGAAGCCTCGGCACACGCTCGACCTGGTGGTGCTGGCCGCCGAGTGGGGCCACGGCCGGCGGCGCGGCAAGCTGAGCAACCTGCACCTCGGCGCGCGCGACGGCGACGGCTTCGTGATGCTTGGCAAGACGTTCAAGGGCCTGACCGACGAGATGCTGGCCTGGCAGACCGAGAAGCTGCTCGCGCTGGAGACCGGCCGCGAGGGCATCGCCGTCACCGTGCGACCGGAGCTGGTGGCCGAGATCGCCTTCGACGGCGTCCAGCAGAGCTCCCGTTACCCGGGCGGCGTCACCCTCCGCTTCGCCCGGGTCCTGCGCTACCGCGACGACAAACGGGCCGACGAGGCGGACACACTCGAGATGGTGCGCTCGCTCGGCCCGCGCTGACCTGCGTCAGCCCGCTGCGATGATCCGGCGGGCGAGCAGCACATCGAACCGGCGGAAGTCCCCCGTCTGCCCGGCCTTGCCGGCGATGAACGCCTGCCGCCGCAGCATCGCCGCCGCCTTGCGATCTTCCATCTGGGAGCGGGCGCTCCCGTCAATTGCCCCGACCTTGTCTGCGACCGTCATGTTGACCCCCTTCTCGGCCTTGATCACGAGATAGGCGAGGCCGCGCGTGGGGTCAATCACTTGACCGGTTTCCGAACGAAACGCTTACGTTTCGAGCGTCACGAATCGGGGTCGAGTTTGAGCGCGACGGAGTTGATGCAATAGCGCATCCCGCCGGCATTCCGAGGCCCGTCCGGGAAGACGTGGCCGAGGTGGGAGCCGCAGCGCTTGCAGGTGACCTCGGTGCGCACCATCCCGTGCGAGCGGTCCTCGTGGAGTTCCACGTTCTCGCGGTCCGCCGGCTCGGTGAAGCTCGGCCAGCCGGTGCCCGACTCGAACTTGGTCTCCGACGAGAACAACTCGGCGCCGCAGGCGGCGCAGTGGTACGTGCCGTGCTCCTTGGAGTGCACGTAGGTGCCGCTGAACGGCCGCTCGGTGCCCTTGCCCCGGAGCACGTCGTACTGCTCGGGCGTCAGCCGCTCGCGCCACTCGGCGTCGGTCAGTGCGACGTCGTCTGTCATCGCTGCCTCCTGTCGTTCGACTTCGCGATCCGGTCGCGGAGCAGGCCCAGGCCCTTCTCGGCCGCGCCCAGCACCGCCTCCTGGCTGACCGGCGGCAGGGTCGACGGCTTCGACGGGGACGAGCCCTCGCGGAGCCGCACCTTGGCCCAGTCCCCGGCCACCCGCCCGACGGTGCGCGTGGCCTTGCGCCGGTCGGGGTCGAGCATCCACACCGCGGAGGCGACGACCATCCGCCGGCCCGCCCGGCCGCGGCCGATCGGCAGCCGCGCCAGCAGCATCTCGGCCGCGAGCAGCTGGACGACGTCGGACTGCGCGACCTTCGCCAGGCCGTCCATCGCCATCCGCAGCTGGCGCGTGGAGTAGCGCCGCTGCGCCTTGCGGGCCGCGTCCAGCCGGTCGAGCCCGTCGATGAACTCGCCGACGCCCTTCGATTCGCCGACCGGGCTGACGATGGCGCGCCAGCGGCCGCCCTCGCGCTCGAACAGCTCCAGGTCGAGGTTGCGCTCCTCGAACCAGGCGTGGATGTCGTCGAGCTCCTGTGTTGGATCGACCCAGCCCATCGCCGGAAGCTTAGGCGCTGCACGCCTCTCGGGGTCTGACCCGGGTCAGTCCCGGCGTGATCGCTCGTCGACCTCGAGGAACAGCGGCATGCCCAGCGGGCGCTCCATCTCCTCCGCCAGGTGGGCGACCAGGCCCGCGCTGCGGGCGATCAGGGCGAAGCCGCGGACGATGCGCGACGGGAAGCCGAGGTCGGCCAGCGCGGCGCCGCCGACGCCGGCCCCGTTGATCGGCAGCGCGCGCCCGGACAGCTCGCGGTGCGCGTCGGCGACCAGCCGCAGCGCGCGCAGGTGCGCGCCGAGCACCCCGTGCTGCTCGGCGATCTCGTACATCCGGGGCGTGCGCGGGTCGACCTGCTTGTGCACCGGATGGCCCAGCCCCGGGATCCGCCCGCCCTCCGCCAGCCGCGCCTCGACGGCAGCCCGCGCCGTCGCGGCCAGGCGATCGTCCGCCGCGTCGGCCCCGCCCGCCTCGGCGACCACCGGCTCGAGGAACGCGGCGGTGTCCTCGACCACCCCGAGGAACACCGTACCTGAGCCCAGCAGACCCGCCGCCACGGCGCCCTGCAGCGACTCCGGAGCCCCCGTGTAGGTCAGCCGCGCGGCCAGCGCCGTCGGCGTCAGGCCGTGGTCGGCGAGCGACACCAGCACCGCGTCCAGCAGCGCCGTCTCGCCGGGCGAGGGCTCGCGGCCCTGGACGAGCAGGAACGTCAGCTCCGTGAACGTCACCTTCCCCATCAGCTCGCTCGCCAGGTCGCGGCCGCGGATGATGATCGCGTCGGGCTCCGCCCTGCCGATGCCGGTCTGCACCCAGTCGCTCACCGGCCGGCCGCCCTCGCCGCATCGAAGTCGACCTCATGGTCGTTGCGCTCCCGGCTCAGCTGGTGCTTGGCGATCCGCCCGGTCGGCGTGTGCGGCAGCTCGGCGACCGCCTCGACGTAGCGCGGCACCTTGAACGGCGCCAGGCTCGCGGCGGCGTGCTCACGGATCGCGGCCAGGTCGGCCTCGGCCGGATCGGCGACCAGCAGGAACGCCTTGATCTCCTCCTCGGACAGCTCCGACGGCACGCCGACGACCGCCACCTCGTGCACGTCGGGATGATCGGCCAGCGCCTCCTCGATCTCGGCCGGCGCGACGTTCTCGCCGCGGCGGCGGATCACCTCCTTCAGCCTGCCCAGGAAGGTGTAGGTGCCGTCCGCGTTCTGCTCGACCAGGTCGCCGGTGCGCAGCCAGCCGTCGGGCAGCAGCACCTGCGCTGTCTCCTCGGGCATCCCCCAGTAGCCGCGCATGACGGCCGGGTTACGCAGCTGCAGCTCGCCGTCCACCACCCTGCCTTCGTTGACAACGCCCAGTTCCGGGTGCTGGCGGATGCTGCCGAGCGTCCCGTACGGTCGGGTGCCGCGAGCCCAGATCGTGCCGTACGGCGTCTCCGACATCGCGTAGCCGGAGACGATGCGCAGGCCGAACCGCTCCTCGATCTCCAGATGCCGCGCGCGGGGCGGCGCGGGGCCTGCGTATGCCAGCCGCAGCGGGTTGTCCGCGTCGTCGTCGCGCTCGGGCTGCCGCATCAGGATCTCGAGCATCGCCCCGATCGCGTTGAACTCGGTCGCGCCGTGCCGCCGCGCGTCGTCGATGAAGCGGCTCGCGGAGAAGCGCGGCAGCAGCACCACTCCGGCCCGCGCGGCGACCGATCCGAGCACCGTGTAGGCCGGCGCGTTGATGTGGAACAGGGGCAGCGACGTCATCATCCGGTCGTCGGCGGTCAGCTCCATCCACCATGGGAACCCCTCACCGGCCATCACGTAGGCGCGGTGCGTCTGCGTCACCAGCTTCGAGCGGCCGGTCGTCCCCGAGGTCGGGATCAGCACGACCGGGTCGTCCTCGCCCGCGGGACCGGTGCCCTCGACGCCGGCCCACTGGTCGGCGAACAGCCCGGCGAGCGGGATCGATGCCGCGCCGGGGACATCGCCGAGTGCAGGCACCTCGTCGTCGGTGACGACCACACGAGGCTCGGTCTGTGCGGCGAGCCCGGCCAGCTCTGCCTCGCTGCTGCGCGGATTGGCCGTGACCACGATGGCGCCGAGGTAGCCGACGGCCAGCCATGTGAACAGGTGCTCCGGGACGTTCCGGGGCGCCGTCAGCACCAGGTCGCCGGGGCCGGCACCGGACGCCGCGAGCGCGGCGGCCGCCTTGCCGATCCGCTCGCGGGCCTGCTCGAACGTGTACGTCTCGTCCTCGAACCGCAGCCAGACCTTGTCGGGCATGTCGGCGGCCGCGGCGTCGACCAGGTGAGGGATCGTGCGGATCACCGGTGCGACGGCATCATCGCCGCCCGGCGGCGCCCGCCGCAACCAGGGTGTGGATGCGGATCGGCGACCCGTCGTCCTGCGCCGTCTCGATCCGCCACGCCTTCGCCGCCTCCCGCAGGAACCGCTGGGCCGGGATCCGGCCGGGATCGGCCAGCACCACGGAGCCGCCGTCGACCAGCCGCGGCAGCAGGTCGAGGAGCTGGTCGACGTTGCGCTGCTCGTAGAGCACGTCCGCCGCCAGCACGAGATCCCACGGTGCGCCGTCGAGCAGCGCACGCGGCTCCGCCCAGCTCACCTCCACCACCTCCAGCGCGACACCGTTTCGCTCGGCGTTGGCCCAGGCGAAGCCGAGCGCGTCCGGCGCCCAGTCGCTGACGGTCACCCGGCCGCCGCGCAGCGCCGCGGCGATCCCCGGGAGCGCGAGCCCGCAGCCCAGCTCGAGCACGCGCCTGCCCGCCAGGTCCCAGCGGGCGACGACGTGCGCCAGCTCGATCGCGCTCGGCCAGAGGTCGGCCCAGTAGGGCAGGAACTCCTCCCGCTCGAACGCCTCGTCCGTGAGCAGCGCCTCGCTGTCGGCCGGCCGCGAGATCCACACCTCGCAGCCCTCGAGCACCACCCGGTCGTCGGTCACACCCGCCACGCGTCAGGCCAGCAGCGTCGCCGCGGCGCCGACCAGCAGCGCTCCCGCCCACAGGCGGTCGACGTTCAGCCAGGCCGATCGCAGGATGCCCACCCCGACGGTCTCGAACACGAGCACCGCCACCACCCCGGCCGTGGCCACCATCGCCCCGGTGTGCACGGCCACCGCCAGCGCTCCGTCGGCCGCGCCGGCGCCCACGCCCAGGTCGGCAGCGGTGTGGCCGGTGCCGACCAGGAAGGGGAACAGCATCAGCCCGGCGCCGTGCGCCGTGGCCATCAGGAACGACCAGAAGGCCAGCTCGAATGACCCGATCCGGAATCCGACCCACCGCGGATGGCGCTGCTTCACCAGCTTCCAGACGGCGAAGGTGACCAGGGCGGCGGCGCCGACGATCCGCACGGCGGACGGCGACACCGCCGCCTCCAGCCCTTCCACCACGGCCACCGTCAGCGCGATCGACAGGGCGTGGCCGGCCGCGATCGGCCCGAGCGCGCCGACCACCGCCGCGCGCGACCGCTCCTGCAGGCCGAGCGCGACGGCGAACAGCCATCCCATCGCCGGGTTGATGCCGTGGAATGCGCCCAGCCCGGCGATTCCCGCAAGCTCTCCGAGGCTCACGGGAAGCAGTATGAATCGGACGAGGCGTCGCCGCCTTCGAGCCGCACCTGATGGGGTACGCGTCCGTCGAACTCGGCGACCAGGAACCCGGGGTCGAGCTCCATCCCGCCGCCCGGCTTGACGTCGAACTTGGCGATGAACCCGTCCAGCCCGTCCGGGTAGAACTGTCGGTCCCAGCTCGTGTAGAGGCCGTTCGACACGTAGACGCGACGGCCGTCACGCGACACCTCGACCATCTGCGGGCCGCCGGTCAGCGGGCTCCCCGAGGCCGGATGCGGCTCGTGCGAGGCGATGCCGCCCAGCCGCACGCGCCCCGTCTCCTTCGGGTTGAAGGGATCGGACACGTCGTACTGGAGGAAGTCGCCGGTGCCCCAGCACGAGACGTACAGCTGCTGGTCGTCCAGCGAGAGGTTGATGTCGGTGACCAGCGGCGGCACGGCGCCGAAGCCCTTCAGCAGCTCCGGCAGCTGGTCGGCCTCGGCCGGCTCGGCCGGGATCTCGATCACCTTCTTGATCGACCAGTCGGCCCCGTCGCGGTGCCACAGCCAGACCGAGGCGGACAGATCCTCGACCGACACGACCACGCCGACGAACCCGTAGGTCTTGCGCGGATCGTGCGCCGGCCGCAGCTCGAGCACCATCTGATGCTGGTCGCCGAGGTCGAGCGCCTGCTTGTGGCGGCGCTTGCGCAGATCCCAGACGTGCACGTGATGGCCGTACTCGCGGCCGAGCAGCTTCTCGGGGACGACGCCGTTCTCGAACATCGCCGGGGTGCCCCACTCGCTGGACAGCAGCGTGTCGTATCCGAGGTGCCACCAGAAGTCGTAGCTGTAGCGCTGGGGGCCGCGGTCGACCTCCCAGGCGCCCAGCGGGTCGAACGAGTCGCAGTCGAGCAGGAAGATGCCGCCGCCCTCGTCGCCGCCGTTGTCGCCCCCGAGCGCGGAGACGTAGATCGCGTCCGGGCCGCAGTGGGTCGTGTGCGGCCGCGAGTAGCCGGTGCGGCGGGCGATGTCCTCGCCCTCGATCGTCCGCGCCAGCTGCGGCGCGCGCGGGTCGGGCTTGGTGTCGATGACGTGCATGCGCGAGGAGCGCAGTCCGGGCACGAGCAGGTAGCGGCGTTCGACGTGCGGCCGCGGCGCAGACGGGCAGAGCGCCGCGCTGCACGCGTTCCAGCCGAAGTGGTGCAGCTCGTCGCCGATGTTCGGCATCTCCAGGGTCGAGACGATCGAGCCGTAGTCGGACGATCCCGGCTGGAGGTCGATCACGCCGAGCGCGTCGGGCCGGCCCTCCTGCGTCGGCTCGACCAGGGCGACGTAGCCGAGCGTCTCCGGCGGGGCCGATCCGGCCAGCCTCGGAGAGGGATAGAAGGTCGGGTCTGGTGTCCAGCGCGCCATCGTGCCTCCTCAGATCGGATCCAGCTCAGAGCCTAGTGGATCCCTGAGGGGTCAGCAGAACTCCTCGCCGACGTCACCGACCCGCCGCGAGAGCAAACCGTCCGCCGTCACCTCGTAGAACCCCATCGGGCCGAGGGCCGGTGAATACGCGTGCAGCGACGTGGCATCGCGGACGCCGGTCTGGCTGACGTCGTGGATGTGGCTGCCGTCGAACGAGAACGTGTTGCCCGCTCCGTAGACGACCGTCGGCGCCGTCGGGCTGCCGAACGCCAGGCGCCGCTCCGCCAGCGCTCCGTCGACCACCGCAACCGCGCCGCGGCTGCCGTTGTGGTCGTGAAATCCCGTGTCCTGCAGGCGCGACCAGCAGATCAGCCAGACCTCGAGGTTCGCGTCCAGGTGCAGACGCGAGTAGATCCGCTCGACCGGCGAGTGCTCGACCAGCCCGCGCCACAGCCCGGGCCGGATGGCGAGCTCGCGGACGAGCCCCTCGAGCTCGGTGCGCGTGCGCTCGCGCCGGGTATGGCGCGCCGCGAACCAGGCCTCGATGTCCGGCCCGCCGGCGAGCAGCTCCCTGCCGCCGCCGCGTGCGCCGAGGAATGTCGACATCAACACCACCTCTTTCCGATCGCCTGCGAGACACACCCGCGCATTCGGGCATCCGGGGGGGAGTCGATGCCCGAATGCGCGGGTATAGACGACTTTGTCTATTGACATTGTCGAGATTACTGTAGGAGTCGCGATCCGGCGGGGCAACTTCCTTAACGGCACCGCAACCGAGGGGCATCGCGCTAGAGTCGCTCGCCCAATGGCACGGCGCCCGACCCCCCGGCCGACGTACGACGGCCCCACCCTGATCCGGTACGGAGACGCGCCGCGGCACCTATGGGGCGACGAGGACTCGGGCTTCGTCAGCGACGTCGTCTACGTCTCGTCCGACGCCCTCCACGTGCTCGAGTTCACACTCCGGCCGGGCAGCCGGTTCGTCCACTCGGCGACCAACCCCACGCTGTTCGCGGCCGACCTGGTGTACGTCGTGCTCGAGGGCGAGCTGGTGCTGATCGACGCCGAGCACGGCGAGGTGCGGCCGCTTCGGACGGGCGACACCGCGTACTTCGGCCGCGACGTCTGGCACCACGCGCTCAACCCGGGACCCGGCCCGGCGCGCGTTGTCGAGTACTTCGCGCCGCCGCCGGCGCAGGGCACGTCGTCGGCGTACGGCGCGTCGAAGCCGCTGCTCGTCGACACGCGGTACGCCGACGAGCGCTGGAGCGGCAGGTGGCCCGCCGCGCGCGACAAGCGCGAGAACTCTGCCCGGCTGCACGTCCTCTCCGACCGGCAGCTGCTGTGGTCGGCCGAGTCCGCCGACGGGGGCCATCTGCTTGGCACGATCGCCGACACGGAGCACCTCCGGGTGGGGCGCGGCCGGGTCGCCGGCGGCCACCTGGGGAGCCTCCGTACGGCCGCGAACGAGACGCTGCTGCTGGTCGAGTCGGGCGAGCTGTTCGTCCACGTGCCTGCCGCCGACGGGCCGGCCTGGCTGCGGCTGACACCCGGCGACGCGGCGTACCTGCCTGCGGGCACCGAGTACCGGCTGGTCGAGCAGGCGGGCGCGGGCGCGACCTACGTGGCCGGCGCGGGACGCCCGGTGCCGGCCGGCTGGACGCCGTGACCACGGTCGCCGTCGCGCTCGACGCAGGCGGCTCCAAGATCGCGGGTGGACTGGTGACGCTGGGCGGGGAGGTGTCCACCGAGCGTCGTGTTGCCACCGAAGGTGACGGCGTCGAACAGACGGCCGCGCTGGCACGCGACCTGGCCGCGGCCGCGCTCGCCGGAGGCCTGGAGGTGGCCGGGGTCGGCGCCGGTTTCCCGGAGTACGTCGACGCCGCCGGACGCCTGACCAGCGACGAGGTGCTGAACTGGAGCGCTCAGCCCCGCGATCTGCTGGCGGCCGCCGTCCCCGGCGCGCCGGTCCGGGTGGAGTCCGACGTCCGCTGCGGCGCGCTTGCCGAGGCGCAGCTGGGTGCCGGTCGCGGTCTCGACAGCCTGCTCTACGTCACCCTGGGCACCGGACTGTCGTCTTCGCTCGTGATCGACGGCCACCCGCACGCCGGCCACCGGGGCGAGGCGATCGCGCTGGGGGAGCTCGACGCTGACGTTCCCGGCTGGCCGGGAAACCTCGAGGACCACTGCTCCGGACGCGGGGTGTGCGAGCGCTACGAGGCACTGACCGGCGTCCGGGTGGATGAAGCGCGTACGTTGATGCAGCTTGCCGCGGACGGCGACGACGCGGCGGTCGCACTGCTCGAGTCGGCGGGCGTCTCTCTGGGC
>DATLLN010000088.1:0-26309 GCA_035537835.1 Gaiellales bacterium | reverse complement strand
CGCCGACTACTCCGTCGGCGATCTGGCCGAGGAGTCCGGGGTCGAGCTGACGGTGCAGTCCGACGAGGAGACGGCGGCGCTGGTGCAGGCAGCGGCGGCGATCCCGCGTCTGCACGCCGACATGCTGCCGAAGCTCGAGGTCCGCGAGCTGACCCGGCTGTACCACGACATCGAGCTGCCGCTGGTGCCCGTGCTGGCCGACATGGAGGCGGCCGGCGTCAAGATCGACACCTATCGGCTCGCGGAGATCGCAGCCAAGCTCCGCGATCAGGTCGACGAGCTCGAGGCGCGGGCCTACGAGCTGGCCGAGGGCCCGTTCACGCTGGGCTCGCCCAAGCAGCTCGGCGAGGTGCTGTTCGAGCGGCTGGGGCTGCCGGTCGACCGCAAGGGCAAGACCGGCTACTCGACCGATGCGCGGGTGCTCGGCAAGCTCCGGGAACTGCATCCGATCATCGAGGTGGTCGAGCAGTGGCGCGAGCAGTCGAAGCTGCTGAACACGTACCTGGAGCCGCTGCCCGGGCTGGTCGATCCCGAGACCGGCCGGCTGCACACCTTCTTCAGCCAGACCACGGCTGCCACCGGCCGGCTCTCCTCGATCCGGCCGAACCTCCAGAACATCCCGGTGCGGACGCCGCTGGGCCGCGAGATCCGCAGCGCGTTCATCGCCGAGTCCGGGTACACACTGCTCTCGGCGGACTACTCCCAGATCGAGCTGCGGATCCTGGCCCACGTGTCGGGCGAGCCGGTGCTGATGGACGCGTTCGCACGCGGCGAGGACATCCACAGGGCGACGGCCGCGCAGGTGCTGGGCAAGCCGCCCGCCGAGCTGACGTCCGAGGAGCGGAACCGCGCCAAGGCCGTCAACTTCGGGATCATCTACGGCATCAGCGCGTTCGGCCTGTCCGAGCAGCTGGGCATCTCCCGCGACGAGGCGCAGAGCTTCATCGACACCTACCTGGCGCGCTTCCCGGAGGTCAACGAGTTCATGAAGCGGGTGATCGCGCAGGCCAAGGAGGACGGCTACGTGACCACGCTGTTCGGCCGCCGGCGCCCGGTGCCGGAGCTGCGCGCGTCGAACTGGCAGACGCGGTCGCTGGGCGAACGGCTGGCCGTGAACACGGTCATGCAGGGCAGCGCGGCCGACATCATCAAGGTGGCGATGATCGGCGTGCACCGGCGGCTGCGGGACGAGGGCCGGCGCTCGCGGCTGGTGCTCCAGATCCACGACGAGCTGCTGTTCGAGGCCGCCGACCGCGAGCTGTCGGCGGTCAAGACGATCGTCCGCGAGGAGATGTGCGGGGCGTACCCGCTGGACCCGGCGTTGGACATCGACATCGGCACCGGCAGCAGCTGGCTGGACGCGAAGTGAACGGCTGGCTGCAGATCGACGGCGATCTGTTCGCGCTGCCCGCCCGGTCGGCCAGCGAGGACGGCAGCTACCTGTGGCTGCGCGCGGGCGAGCTTGCGGAGGCGGTCGAGGCCGAGCTGTTCCTGCCGGCGGTCGACCCCGGGGCGCTCGACCTGGCGATGGGCGTCGCGACGGGCACGGTGGAGGTCGACGGCCAGCACCGCACCGGCGAGGTGCAGATGCAGTTCGGGCGGGTCAGCGACGGCCGCGGCGTGATGTCGCTGGGCGGCGACCTGCTGGACGCCGATGTCCGGTTCGGGCTGCACCACTCACCGCCGGACGGCGGCTTCTGCCCGTACTGCGGCGGCCGTCTCGAGGTCGAGACCGTACGGGTGATCCTCCCGCCGGACGGCGGCGTGATCGGAGAGCCGGTGGCTCGCTGCACCGGATGCGGCCGTTCGTAGCGGCCGCCGCCGCTGCGCTGCTCCTGACGGCGGGCGCATGCAGCGGCGGTGCGACGAGCTCGGGTTCGACCGGCGGCTGCGGCCGCATCGATCCGCCGCCCGGCTCGCTGGTGATCCTGCCGGCCGGCGCGGCGTCGCGTAGCGACCAGGCGCTCTGCCGGATCGTCCAGCGCGCCACCAACGTGGTGGTCAGCGACAACAGCCCCGACGTGGCGAAGCGGCTGGTGGGCATGGCGCCGGACGTGCGCGTGTGGCAGCAGCGCCAGCTGCAGTACGCCCCGCGCGTGTGCCCGACGTGCGCTGACACCGTCGTCAAGCTCGACGACATCGAGGCGCAGCATCCCCAGTGGGTGCTGCAGGACGCCTCCGGCCAACCGGTCGTGAACGGCGGCGGGACGCTGCTCGACTTCGGCGACCCCGACTACCAGGCCGAGTGGGCGCAGCGGATGGCCAACAGCCTGGCGGCCGCGCCGTGGGCTGGGGTGGTGGTGGACGCGGACAACACCGAGCCCTGGGCGTCGCCGCCGATCGACCCGCGCACCGGGCAGCCGATGACGGACGACAACCGTGCCGACTACCTGGCCGAGGCGCTGGCGCTCGTACGCGGGGCGCTGAAGACGCAGGGGTGGTCGCTGGTCGCGCACAACCCGCCGATCACCGACCCGGACGAGGGGCAGATCGGCAGCACCGACGCCGTGTTGACGGCGACCGGCTTCTCGGGCACCGACGTGGCGGCGTGGACTGCGCTCTACCGCTACCTCGAGGTCGCGGTCAACCGCGACGTCGGCGTCTGGATCACCGACCGCGCGGGGCCGACGCAGAGCGAGCGAGTGTTCGGATTTGCGTCCTACCTGCTGGTCGCCGGCGGCCCGTACTCGGCGTACTCGCCGACGACGCTCGACGATCCGCTGTACCGGGTGCCGCTGGGCAAGCCGACCGCCGATCCGCAGGAGGTGGACGGCGCGTACATGCGGACGTACGAGCAGGGCGCCGTGGCCGTCAACCCGGGTGGGTCACCGGTCACGGTCGACCTCGGAACCTTCGGCACGGTCGCATTGGAACCGGGCCGGGCGGTCGTCGCGACGGCCGACCATACGTACCGGTAGGCCGGGGACCCATCTGTATACTCCGACGCGGCTCGCGCGACCGAGCGGTTTTGCGCTGGGCACACTTCATTTTCGAGAGGACTGATCAGACAGGTGGCAACCGACCAGCAGAACCAGGCGGCGGCGGCAGCGTCCGACGACTGGATGATCGAGGTGGACGGCAAGCTCGTCCCCGACTACGACCGAACACTGACCGACTTCAACGAGGGTGACGTCGTCACGGGCACCGTGGTGCGCGTCGACAAGGACGAGATCCTGGTGGACATCGGCTACAAGAGCGAGGGGGTGATCCCGCTCGCCGAGCTGACGATCCGCCGCTCGGTGAACCCCGACGACGAGGTCGCGGTCGGCGAGGCGATCGACGCGCTGGTGCTGCAGAAAGAGGATGCGGACGGCCGTCTGATCCTGAGCAAGAAGCGCGCCCGCTTCGAGAAGGCGTGGCGCCGGATCGAGGCTGCCGCCGAGAGCGGCGAGCCCGTCGAGGGCGCCGTCATCGAGGTCGTCAAGGGCGGCCTGATCATCGACCTCGGCGTGCGCGGGTTCCTGCCCGCGTCGCTGGTGGACATCCGCCGTGTGCAGGACCTCGACGAGTACCGCGACCAGACGCTGCGCTGCAAGGTGATCGAGCTCAACCGCAGCCGCAATAACGTCGTGCTGTCGCGCCGTGCCGTGCTCGAGGAGGAGCGCCGCGAGCAGCGCCAGCAGATCCTCGACCGGCTGCAGCCCGGCGTCGAGGTCGAGGGCGTGATCTCGAACATCGTCGACTTCGGCGCGTTCGTCGATCTGGACGGCATCGACGGCCTGATCCACATCTCGGAGCTCTCGTGGAGCCATGTGAACCACCCGTCCGAGGTGCTCGAGATCGGCCAGACCGTCCGCGTCAAGGTGCTCGACGTCGACCGCGACCGCCAGCGCATCTCGCTCGGGCTGAAGCAGACGCAGACCGACCCGTGGCAGCGCGTGATCGACGAGACGCAGCAGGATGACGTCGTCGTCGGCCGGATCACGAAGGTGGTCACGTTCGGGGCGTTCGCCGAGATCCTGCCCGGCGTCGAGGGCCTGATCCACATCTCGGAGCTGGCCGACCACCACGTCGAGAACCCGCGCGAGGTCGTGCAGCAGGGCGAGGAGCATCCGGTGAAGGTGATCGAGATCGATCCCGAGCGCCGCCGCCTCTCGCTGTCGATCAAGCGCGTCGAGGAGGGCGAGACCGCACGCCGGCTGCAGCTGGAGGACGGCACGACCGTCGCCGCTCCGGTCGAGGAGCCGGTGCCCGACCTCGGGCTGTCCGAGGAGGTGTTCGCGCAGGCGGACGCCGAGGCGGCCGCCGAGCCGGTGGTCGAGGAGCCTGTGGCCGAGGAGCCGGCCGTCGAGCAGCCGACCGTCGACGAGGCTGCGGAGGAGCCCGCCGCCCCGGCCGAGGATGCCCCGGCGGACGAGCCGGCCGAGGAGCCTGCGGCCGACGAGGCCGCGTCCGACGCCGACGACAGCGAGCCTTCGCCAGCGGAGGAGTAATGACGCCGGTGGTCGTCGGGCTCACCGGCGGCATCGGATCGGGGAAGTCGGAGGCGCTGGCCGCGTTCCGCCGGCGCGGCGCCGCCACGCTGTCGAGTGACGACGTCGTCCGCGTGCTCTACGAGCGGCCGCAGGTCGTCGAGGCCGTGGCGGAGCACTTCGGCAGCAGCGTGTTGTCACCGTCCGGGGAGGTCGACCGGTCGGCGATCGCGCGGCTGGTGTTCGCCGACGAGACCGAGCGGCGCTGGCTGGAGTCGCTGCTGCTGCCGCTGATCTTCGAGGAGTTCACCCGCTGGCGCGACGGCCAGGTCGCAGCCGGCGTCCCGCTGCTCGTCCACGAGGCACCGACGCTGTTCGAGGCGGGCGTCGAGGGGCGCTACGACGCCATCGTGACGATCACCGCGCCCGTCGAGGTACGCGAGGCGCGCCGTCCCGGCTCGGCCGCGCGGATGGCCGCGCAGCTGCCCGAGGAGGAGAAGGCGCGGCGCAGCGACTACGTGTATGAGAACACCGGCGACCTCGAGCAGCTCGACGCGTTCGTCGGCCGGGTGATGGAGGCGCTGCGGTGAGGCGAGCCGGTGCGACGTTCGCCGTGCTCGCCGTGGTGGCCGCCCTGTCCGCCGCCGCCGTGCACCAGCTGCAGCCCGCCTGGTGGCTCCGCCTGTGGTATCCGCTGGACTACCAGACGCAGGTCACCGGGTACGCGAAGCAGTACAACCTGCGGCCCGACCTGGTGGCCGCGGTGATCTACAAGGAGTCCCGGTTCAAGGCGTCGGCGCGGTCGAAGGCCGGCGCGGTCGGCCTGATGCAGCTGCTGCCGGACACGGCGGAGGGGATCGCCATCCACACCGGCGGGACGCAGTTCGACCCGGCCACCGACCTGCTCAACCCCGACCTGAACGTCCGCTACGGCTGCTGGTACCTGCGGCACCTGATGAACAAGTACCGGGACGAGCCGAACGGCTCCGACCTGGCTCTCGCGGCGTATAACGCGGGCCAGGCGAACGTCGACCGGTGGATCGAGCGCACGCCGCGCGGGCAGCCGGTGGCGATCCCGTTCGCCGAGACACGCGACTACGTGGACTCGATCCACGACCTGCGCGACATCTACCGCAAGGCGTACGGGCCGGAGCTGAGTTCGGGCTAGGCCGGCGGCACCCGGCAGGCCGTCTGACCGCCGCCCTAGAATGCCTCGATGATCGTCGCCGATCTCGAGCTCGACCTGGACGTCTTCCAGGGGCCGTTCGACCTGCTGCTCGCGCTGATCCTGCGCGAGGAGGTGGAGCTGGCCGAGGTCCCGATCGCCGAGATCATCGCCGCCTACGTCGAGCGCGCCTACGAGCGCGGGGAGCTCGACCTGGAGTCGGCCAGCGAGTTCCTTGTGCTGGTCGCCGCGCTGCTCGAGATCAAGGTACGGCTGCTGTTCCCGTCCGACGAGGAAATCGAGGAGCTGACGCCGGAACAGGCCGAGGCCGAGCTGTTCGCGCGGCTGATCGAGTACCGGCGCTTCCAGGGCGCCGCCGGCTGGCTCCGCGACCGCGCGGCGCAGACGCCCCGCATCTTCCGGATCGGCCCGGCGCCGCTGGCGCCGCCGCGCCCGGCGCCGCTGGTGCTGGAGTTCAGCGAGGACCCGTGGCGGCTGGCCGAGGCCGTGGACACGCTGCTGGTGCCGCCGCCGCCGATCGACGTCTCGTCGGTGCGTCGCCCGCTGGTGTCGGTCGACGTGTTCCTCGAGCGGTTCCGGTCGATCCTCCGCGATCGCCGCGGCTTCGCTTTCGACGAGGCCGTGCACGGGCTCGACCGGCTGTCCCAGGCGGCGGCGTTCCTGGCCGTGCTCGAGCTCGTCAAGCGCGGCGAGGTCGCGGGCGAGCAGGCCGAGACGTTCGGCCCGATCCGGGTGGTCGCCGTCGGCGGCGCCGAGCAGGCGCTCGCGTGAGCGAGCTGACCCGCTCCGTCGAAGCCCTGCTCTTCATCAGCACCGAGCCGTTGTCGCTGGGCGAGCTGGCGACGCTCACCGAGGCACCGCCCGAGCGCATCGAGCGCCCGCTCGATGCGCTGCTCGACCGCTACTGCGAGGAGCGATCGGGCGTCGTGCTGGAGAAGGCGGCAGGCGGCTACGGGTTCCGCGCGTCGCCAGACACCGCGGACGTCTGCGCACGGCTGATGGAGCGCCCGCCGGCCCGCGGGCTGAGCCAGGCGGCGTTGGAGACGCTGGCCATCGTCGCCTACCTGTCGCCCGTATCCCGCCCCGAGATCGCACGCATCCGCGGCGTCGCCTCCGATTCGGCCGTGGCCAACCTGCTGGAGCGAGGGCTGATCGAGGACGCCGGCCGCGCCGACACCCCGGGCAACCCGGTCGTCTACCGGACGACGACGGTGTTCCGGCGCACGTTCGGCCTGGAGGATGAGGAGGCGTTGCCCGCCCTCACGCAGTTCGAGCTGACCGAGTCCGATCACCAGGCGCTGCGCGCCCGGCTGCACCTGGTCGCCGACCAGCGTGCCGGTCAGGCTTAACCGCTACCTGGCGTCCGCCGGGGTCGGCTCGCGTCGGGCGGTCGACGAGCTGATCCGCGCCGGGCGCGTGACGGTCAACGGCGAGGTGGGGGAGCTGGGCGCCGCGGTCGGCGACGACGATGTGGTGGCGGTCGACGGCCGGACGGTCGCGCCGCAGGAGCTCGCCTACCTGATGCTGCACAAGCCGTCCGGTGTGGTGACGACGGCCAGCGACCCGCAGCGCAGGCGCACCGTGGTCGACCTCGTCGAATCGCCCGAGCGCGTCTACCCGGTCGGCCGGCTCGACCGCGACACCACCGGCCTGCTGCTCCTGACCAACGACGGCGAGCTCGCCAACCGGCTCGCACACCCGCGGCAGGGGGTGGACAAGACGTACGTCGTCGAGGTCGAGGGCGATCCGCCGCCCGAGGCGATCCGCCGGCTCGAGGAGGGCGTGGAGCTGGACGACGGGCCCACGGCGCCGGCCCGCGCCCGGCGCCTGGGAGCCGGACGCCTCGAGCTGGTGATCCACGAGGGGCGAAACCGCCAGGTGCGGCGGATGTGCGAGGCCGTCGGGCATCCCGTGCGCCGTCTGCACCGCACCGCGTATGGGCCGCTCGAGCTGGACACGCTGGCGCCGGGCAGCTGGCGGCCGCTCACTGCCGAGGAGGTCGCCGCGCTGCGCCCGGAAACCGGTTCCTAGCCTGAGTGCTGGGCGGCGCGAGGGTTGGGCAGCGGCGTCAGCACCGGCTCCAGGCGATCGCGCAGGTGCTCGAACGCGGGCGGCAGCGACAGCCGCTCGCCCAGGTGATCCTGATCCTCGTCGGTGGCGAAGCCGGGGCCCATTGTCGCGATCTCGAACAGCACGCCGCTCGGCTCGCGGAAGTAGATCGAGCGGAAGTAGAACCGGTCGATCAGATCGGTCGGCCGGGCGCCGCCCTGCTGGACGCGCGTCCGCCAGTCGGACAGCTCGGCGGTGCGCGACGCCCATGCGACGTGGTGGATGGTGCCCGCGCCGGGGATCGCCGACTCGGCCGGCGGCTCGTCGTACACGTAGGTCGAGCCGCGGTCATCGCCGCGCAGCTCCCAGCCCTGGCCGGCGCCGTGGAAGCCCATCGCGTCCTCCAGCAGTGCCGTGCTCCGCTCCGGGCTCGCGCTGTAGGCGCGGACGCCGTCGAAGCCCTGCAACGCCAGCTCCGCCGGGATGTCGGGATGTTCTGCCGCCAGGCCCTGGTCGCCGTGCAGCCCGACCAGCAGCTCGTGGTCGAGCCCCTCGGGATCCGAGAAGCGCAGCCCATCCTCCGTCCGCTGGGTCGCCGTGCCCTCGTCGGCCAGCCGCCCCTCCCAGAAGTCGATCGCCTCGGGTGAGGCGACCCGCCAGACGATCCGGTGCACCATGCCGGAGCCGGGCCGGCCGCGCACCGCGCCGGGATACTCGAAAAACGTGAGATCGGCGCCGGGGCTGCCGTGTTCGTCTCCGTAGAACAGGTGGTACACGGTCGGATCGTCCTGGTTGACCGTTTTCTTGACCATCCTCAGGCCGAGCGTGCCCGCGTAGAACTCGACGTTCCGGGGCGCGTCGCCGGTGATCGCGGTGATGTGATGCAGGCCTTCAAGCTTCATGCTTCGCAGGGTAGCCGACCTGTCAAACGTGGTCAGCGAAAGCCCATTCGGTGGCGCATCTCGGCGAGCGTCGGGGCCGCGACGGCCTGCGCCTGCTGCGCGCCCCGGGCGAGCACGGAGCGCAGCTCCGACTCGTCGGCGCGCAGCTCCAGATACCGCTCGCGCATGGGCCGCAGCCACTCGACGACGGCGCCGGCTACGGTCAGTTCAAGGGGGACGTGGCGGACGCCGTCGTACGCCGCCTCGACGTCGTCGGGGGTACGGTCGGTGGCCACGGCGAGGATGCCGATCAGGTTGGCGATCCCCTCCTTGCCCTCGCCGCGCCGCACCTCGCGGCCGGAGTCGGTGACCGCCGAGCGCACCTTCTTGGCGACCACCTCGGGCGCGTCCGAGAGCAGCACCGTGCCCTGCGGCGTGCCGTTGGTGGTTGACATCTTCCTGGTCGGCTCCTGCAGGTCCATGATGCGCGCGCCCTCAATCGGGATCGCGGCCTCGGGCACCGGGAACAGATCGCCGAAGCGGTTGTTGAAGCGCTGGGCGAGGTCGCGGGCCAGCTCCAGGTGCTGGCGCTGGTCGTCGCCGACCGGCACGCGGTCTGCGCGGTAGAGCAGGATGTCCGCGGCCATCAGCACCGGGTAGGCGAACAGATCGACGGATACCGACTCCTGCCCCTCGCTCTTCTCCTTGAACTGCGTCATCCGGCGCAGCTCGCCCCAGGTGGCAACGGCGCCGAGCAGCCACGCGCCATAGGTGTGCTCGGGCACGTCGCTCTGTACGAACAGCGTGCAGCGGTCGGGCTCGAGGCCGGCCGCCAGCAGCGTGGCGGCGGTGTCCAGCGTGTTCTCGTGCAGCGTGTCCGGGTCGTACGGCACCGAGATCGAGTGCAGGTCGACGACGCAGTAGAACGCCTCACCCTTGTCCTGGTCGGCAACGTACTGACGGATGGCGCCGATGTAGTTGCCCAGATGCTTGGTACCGGTCGGCTGGATGCCCGAGAAGACGCGTGCCATGAGCGGAGGATCCTACCGCCCTCGGTACACTGACCGTCCCATGGCAACCGCCCCATCCACCTGGTCTCCCGCCTCCTGGCGCGAGCGCACGGCGCTGCACCAGCCGGTCTGGCCCGACCAGGCCGAGGCCGATGTTGTGCGCGAGCGGATCGCCGCGATGCCGCCGCTGGTGTTCGCCGGCGAGGCGCGCCAGCTGCGCGAGTCGCTGGCGCAGGTCTCGGCGGGGCGGGGCTTCCTGCTGCAGGCGGGCGACTGCGCGGAGTCGTTCGCGGACTTCTCGGCTGTCAGCATCCGCGAGCGGCTGAAGATCATCCTGCAGATGGCGGCCGTGCTGACGTACGGCTCGATGCTGCCGGTGGTCAAGGTCGGCCGCATCGCCGGGCAGTTCGTCAAGCCGCGTTCCAGCCCGACGGAGACGGTGGACGGGGTCGAGCTGCCGACGTTCCGCGGGCACATGCTGCACGGCGACGAGCCCACGGTCGCGGCACGGACGTTCGACCCCCAGAGGATGCTGCAGGGCTACCACCAGTCCGCTGCGACGCTCAACCTGCTGCGGGCGTTCACTAAGGGTGGCTTCGCCGACCTCACCCAGGTGCACCTCTGGAACCAGGAGTTCGTCGCCTCGTCGCCCGAGGGCCGGCGCTACGAGACGATGGCCACCGAGATCGAGCGGGCGCTGCGCTTCATGGCGGCCTGCGGGATCGACCTGGCAGCTGAGCGCCAGCTGCACGAGGTCGACGTATGGACGAGCCACGAGGGCCTCCTGCTCGACTACGAGCAGAGCCTGACCCGCCGCGACTCGCTGACCGGCGACTGGTACGACTGCTCGGCCCACATGCTGTGGATCGGCGACCGCACGCGGCAGCTGGACGGTGCCCACGTCGAGTTCTTCTCGGGCGTCCACAACCCGATCGGCGTCAAGGCCGGCCCCACCACGTCGCCCGCCGACCTGGTCGCGCTGTGTGAGGTGCTCGATCCCGACCGCACGCCGGGCCGGCTGACCGTCATCTCGCGGATGGGCGCCGATCAGGTGACGGAGCTGTTGCCTCCGCTGCTGACGGCCGTCGCGGACGCCGACCATCCCGTTGTCTGGGTATGCGACCCGATGCACGCGAACATGTTCCGTACGTCGAGCGGCTACAAGACGCGGCGCTTCCAGGACATCCTGGCCGAGATCAATGGCTTCTTCACCGCCTGCCGCGAGCAGGAGACGTGGCCGGGCGGCGTGCACCTCGAGTTCACCGGCGACAACGTCACCGAGTGTCTCGGCGGATCGGAGGCCGTGCTCGAGGACCAGCTCAACCTCAACTACTCAACGCTCTGCGACCCGCGGCTGAACGCCCGGCAGTCACTCGACCTGGCGTTCCAGCTGGCCGAGCTGATGCAGGCGGCCGCGGACACCCGGCCATGAGAATCGCCGTCGCCGGCCTGGGCCTGATCGGGGGCTCGCTGGCGCTCGCCGCCACCGCGGAGGGCCATGACGTTGCCGGATTCGACAGCGACCCGGACGCCGGCGTCGTCGGCCGCGAGCGGGGCGCCGTGTCGGCCTTCTCGACGACGCTGTCGGAGGCGCTTGACGGCGCCGAGCTGGCGTTCGTGTGCGGCCCGGTGGCCGAGCTGCCTGCGCTGGTGACGGCGGCGCTGAAAGCCGCGCCGGAGGGCTGCGTCGTCTCCGACGTCGGCTCGACCAAGGCGCGGCTGGTCGAAGCGGTCGGCGGCGACCCCCGGTTCTGCGGCGGCCATCCGGTATGCGGCTCCGAGGCCCGCGGCGTGGCCAACGCCCGCGGCGACCTGTTCGCCGGGGCGACCTACTTCCTGACGCCAGTGGCGACGACCGATCCCGAGGGCTACCGGCGGTTGCACGGCTTCGTCTCGTCGCTGGGCGCCCGGCCGGTGGCGATCGACCCGGGCGCGCACGACCGGCTGGTGGCGCTGACCAGCCACCTGCCGCACGCCATCGCCAACACGCTGGTCAACCAGGCCGGCGCGGGGCGCGTGGACGGCCATGACCCGCTGGCCGCCGTCGGCGGGTCGTTTCGCGACATGACTCGCGTCGCCGGTGCCAACCCGCGGATCTGGGTCGACATCTTCCTGGACAACCGCGAGGCGCTGCTGGACGGGCTGCGCGAGTACGGCCGCCGGCTGGACGACCTGGCGCGGGCGCTGGAGCGCGAGGACGCCGGCTACGTCGCCCGCTGGATCGCCGACGCGTCCGGCCACCGCAGGCGCCTGCTGGACGCCGCCTACCCGGCCACGCCCGAGGACCTGTTCCGCGTCCGCGTCCACGTGCCCGACCGGCCGGGCGTGATCTCGGGGATCGCCCAGGCGCTGGGCGCCGACGGCATCAACATCGAGGACTTCGAGCTGCACCACATGTCGGCGGATCGCGGCGGCACGATCGTGGTGACGATCGCCGGCGAGACGGAGGCGCAGCGCGCCGTCCAGCTGCTCGACGCCCAGGGCTACGGCGCCATCGCGACCCCGGCGGTCGATGTCTGATCACACGGAGCTCCGTGTCGGACCGGCCGGCGGGGTGTTCGGCGGGCTGTCCGTGCCCGGCGACAAGTCGGTCAGCCACCGCAGCGTGATGCTCGGCTCACTGGCCGACGGCCGCGTGCGCGTCGAGGGGTTCGGCGCCTCGGCGGACACGCTCTCGACGGTCGAGGCGTTCCGGGCGATGGGCGTTTCGATCGAGCGGCCGGACGAGACCACCCTGCTGATCGACGGCGTCGGCCTCCGCGGCCTGCGCGCGCCGAAGGTCGCGATCGACGTCGGCAACGCCGGAACGCTGATTCGCCTGCTGCCCGGCCTGCTGGCCGGCCAGCAGGGCACGTTCACCCTGGACGGCGACGAGAGCATCCGTCGCCGGCCGATGGGGCGCGTCGCCGCGCCGCTGGCCGAAATGGGCGTCGCGATCGAGACGACCGAGGGGCTGCCGCCGGTGCGGATCACGGGCGCCGCGCACACGCAGCCGATCTCCTACCGGCTGCCGGTGGCCTCGGCCCAGGTCAAGTCGTGCCTGCTGTTCGCCGGGCTGTTCGCCGAGCACGGTGTGACGACGATCGAGGAGCCGATTCCCACCCGCGATCACACCGAGCGGATGCTCCGCCGGGCGGGCGTGCCGGTCGACCGCCGGCCGGGGCGCGTCTCGATCTCGCCGGTCACCCGCCTCGACCTGGACGAGCTCGAGGTGCCGGGCGACTTCTCCTCGGCGGCGCCGTTCATCGCCGCCGGCTGCGTGCTGGCCGGATCCAACCTGACCATCCAGGGCGTCGGCATCAACCCGACGCGCACCGGCATGCTGGTGGTGCTCGAGCGGATGGGCGCTCGCGTCGGGCTGTTCGCACGTCGCTGGGCGGGCGGCGAGCCGGTCGCCGACATCGAGGTGCGGCAGGCCGAGCTGGTCGCGACCGAGGTCGAGCCCGAGCTGGTGCCGTCGCTGATCGACGAGCTGCCGCTGATCGTGCTGGTCGCCAGCTTCGCACGGGGAACGACGGTGATCCGCGGCGCGGGCGAGCTGCGGGTCAAGGAGAGCGACCGCATCGCCACCGTCGTCGATGCGCTGCGCACGGTCGGCGCCCACGTCAAGGCGCTGGACGACGGCTTCGAGGTGACGGGCGTCCCGCACCGGCTGCGGGGCGGCCGGATCGACGCCGCAGGAGACCACCGGATCGCGATGCTGGGCGCGGTGGCGGGGGTGTGCTCGCAGCAGGGTGTGGTGATCGAGGGCGCGGAAGCGCTCGCCATCAGCTTCCCGGACTTCGCCGAGCGGCTCGCCTCGGTCAGCTCCTGACGTGGCCGAGGGCGTCATCCTGCTGCTCGACGACCGCGCTGAGCGCATCGTTCTCGGGCTCTGGAAGGCGCTCGAGGACGCCGGGATCCCGTCGCTGGCAACGCATTCGCACCGCAGGCACCAGCCGCACATCACGCTGGTGGTCGCCGATCGCGTGGTGCCCGGCGGCGTCGCGGCGATGTGCGGCGAGCCGCTGCAGCTGGTCGGCCCAGGGGTGTTCGGCGGCGACGGCGGGTTCCTGTTCCTGACTGTGGCGCCGACCCGGCGGCTGGTGGAGGAGCAGGCGGTGCTGGAGGCAGCATGCGAGGGCGTGTGGCCGGACTACCGGCCCGGCGTCTGGCTGCCGCACGTTACGCTGGCCGCCGGCCTGACAGAGGAGCAGCTTGCCGAGGGCGTGACGGTCTGCCGCGCCGGGCCGCTGCCGGTGCTGGCCCGCGTCCGCGAGGTCTCGGTTGCCGATCCCGACACCGGGGAGCAGCGCCGCCTGTAACAACGGGGTCTGACCCCGTTGTTACAGGCGACTCGCGTAGGCTCCGGCACGACATGGTGATCACCATCGACGGGCCGGCCGGCGCCGGCAAGAGCACCGTGGCGCGGCTGGTAGCCGAGCGCCTGGGGCTGCGCTATGTGGACACAGGCGCGATGTACCGCGAGCTGACGGCGGTGGCGCTCGACCGCGGGACGAACCTGAACGACGGCGCGGCGCTGGCCGCGCTGGTGGGCGAGCCGGCCCCCGAGGGCGCCGACCTGCGGGCCGAGGTCATCTCGCAGAACGTCAGCGCCGTGTCCCGCCACCCGCAGGTGCGGTCGCGGATGCGCGCGCGGCAGCGTGAGCTGGCCGAGGACGCAGTGTTGGAGGGCCGCGACACCGGGTCGGTCGTCCGGCCGGACGCCGACATCAAGGTGTTCCTCGTCGCCTCCGCAGACGTGCGCGCGACGCGGCGCGCGGCCGACCTCGGCGCGGACGACGTCGACGCCGTCCGCGCGTCGATCGTCGAGCGCGACGGCCTGGACAGCGAGCAGTCGGCGCCGGCGCCGGACGCGACGGTGATCGACACGGCCGACCTGACCGCCGAGCAGGTCGCGGAGCGGATCGTGGCGATCGCCCGGCCGCCGCACCGCGAGCCGATGCCCGGCGACACCTTCTGGCGGGTCGTGCGGCCCTGGGCCGGGCCGCTGTTCAAGGGCGGGCTGCGGATCCGCACACGGGGCGTCGAGAACGTGCCCCGCTCGGGCCCGCTGCTGCTGGTCGCCAACCACCAGTCGCTGTGGGACATCCCCGCGATCGGAGCGGCCCAGCCGCGGGCCATCCGCTACATGGCCAAGTCGGAGCTGTTCAAGGTGCGGCCGTTCGGCGCGTTCCTGCGGATGGGGGGGACGTTCGCCGTCCGCCGGGGCGAGGCCGACCGGGAGGCGCTGCGCACGGTGCACGACACGCTCGAGCGCGGCGGATGCGTCGGCATCTTCATCCAGGGCCACCGGCAGGACGGCTTCGAGGAGGCCAAGGCCGGGGCCGGGCGGATGGCCGTGGTCGAGGACGCGGACGTCGTGCCGGTCGCGATCCGCAGCCGCGGATGGCGTCCCGGCCGGACGATCTCGGTGGCGTTCGGGCCGCCCCGCAGGTACCAGCGCGGCGACCGCAAGGCGTCGCAGGCGTACCGCGAAACGGCCGACGCGCTGATGGCCGAGATCCACGAGCTGTACGAGCTGTCGGGGTGAGCACCATCGACTCCGGGCCGATCGCCGGCGTCGTGGCGGTCGTCGGTTTCCCCAACGCCGGCAAGTCGACGCTGGTCAACCGGCTGACCTCGTCCCGCCGCGCCGTCGTCCACGAGACGCCGGGCGTCACCCGCGATCGCACCGAGGCCGTGTGCGAGTGGAGCGGCCGGCGGTTTCTGCTGGTCGACACGGGCGGCGTGGATGCGGGGGACGAGTCGCCGCTCCAGGCCCAGGTGGCCGCGCAGGCGCGGATCGCCGTCGAGGAGGCCGACCTCGTGCTGCTGGTGATCGATGCCGCAGCCGGGCTGGCGGCCGGCGATCAGGAGATCGCCCAGATCCTGCGCCGGTCGCGGACGCCGGTGGTGATCGTCGCGAACAAGGTGGACGACGCCAAGGGCGAGGCCGCGGCACTCGAGCTGCACTCGCTGGGGCTGGGCGATCCGGTGATGGTCTCGGCGCTCCACGGCCGGGCGATCGGCGACCTGCTGGACGAGATCGTCGAGCGGCTCAACCAGCTCGCTCCGGAGGCACGCCCGGTGGTCGACGAGGACGAGATCCGGGTCGCCATCCTCGGCCGTCCCAACGTCGGCAAGTCGTCGCTCCTGAACGCGATCCTCGGGCGGGAGCGGGTGGTCGTCGCCGACCAGCCGGGGACGACCCGCGACACCGTCGATACGCCGTTCGTCCGCGGCGACACGCGGTTCCGGCTGATCGACACGGCCGGCCTGCGGCGCAAGCGCAAGCACCGTCAGGGGATCGAGTACTACAGCGAGGTGCGCGCGCTGCAAGCGGTTGACCGGGCCGACGTCGCACTGGTGCTGATCGACTCGTCCGAGGGCATCACGGACGGCGACCTGGCCGTCGCCGAGGAGGCGCGGAAGGCGAGCTGCGCCACGCTGATCGTGCTGTCCAAGTGGGACATCTCCACGGTCACGGTGGACGACGTCCGCGAGCGGCTGGGCGACCGGCTGCGCCAGCGGCCGTCGATGGTGACGACGTCGGCGCTGACCGGCCGCAATGTCGACCGGCTGCTGGACGCCGTGGAGGAGCTGTTTGTGCGCTACACGTCGCGAATCGGCACGGGCCCGCTGAACCGCGCGATGGAGGAGATCACGTCTCGCCGAGAACCGCCGCGCAAGGGCCGCAGGCGGCTCAACCTGCTGTATGCGACCCAGTACCAGACACGGCCGCCGCGGTTCCGTATCGTTGTCAACGACCGCACATTGATCACCCGTGACTACGCCTACTTCGTCGAGAACCAGCTGCGCGACCGGCTCAACCTGGAGGGCTGTCCGCTGATCATCGACTTCCAGAGCCGCTCGTGAGGGCTGTGCTGATCGGCGGCGGGAGCTGGGGCACCGCCGTGGCCCGGCTGCTGGCGCGCGGCGGCCACCGCACGACGCTCGCCTGCCGGGACGCATCGCAGGCCGAGATGATCACCCGCCGGCACCGCAACCCGCGCTACCTGTACGACATCGAGCTCCCACCCGACCTGGACGCCTCGGCCATCGACGAGACGTCGTTCGACGGCGCCGAGCTGGTGGCGCTGGCCGTACCCAGCCGGGCGTTCGCTGCGACGGTCGCGTCGGTCGCCGACCGGCTGCCGCAGGACGCGGTTCTGCTCTCGCTGACCAAAGGTCTCGATCCCGGAGACCGCCGGCGGATGAGCGAGATCCTGGCGGAGGTGGCGCCACCTGAGCGGATCGCGGTGCTCTCCGGGCCGAACCACGCGGAGGAGGTCGCCCGCGACCTGCCGACCGCATCGGTGCTGGCGAGTTGCGACGCCGAGCTGGCGCGGCGTCTGCAGGGCGTGCTCGCCGGGCCGACGCTGCGCGTCTACACCTCGAGCGACGTGGTCGGCGTCGAGCTGTGCGCCGCGGCCAAGAACGTGGTCGCGCTCGCCGCCGGAGCGTCGGACGGCCTCGGCTTCGGCGACAACGCCAAGGCTGCCATCATCACCCGGGGGATGGCCGAGATGGCACGGCTGGGGTCGGCATTCGGCGCGCAGCAGCGCACCTATTCCGGGCTCGCCGGCATGGGCGACCTGATCGCCACCTGCACGTCGCGGCACTCGCGCAACCGGCGCGCGGGCGAGCTCCTGGCGAGCGGCGTGCCCGCCGACTGGATCGAGCGGGAGCTCGGCCAGGTGGCCGAAGGCCTGTCCACGGTGCCCGCCCTGCGGGGCATCGCCGAGACCCGCGGCCTCGAGCTGCCGATCACCTGCGCCGTCTGCGCGGTGGCGTGGGAGGGCAAGACGATGCTCGATGCGCTGGCCGACCTGATGGCGCGCGAGCCGACCGAGGAGTGAGTTCCGGGGGATCATCTACAGTCTGAGGGATGAACGAGTTTCTGTTCACCTCGGAGTCGGTGACCGAGGGCCATCCGGACAAGGTGGCCGACCAGATCTCGGATGGCGTGCTGGATGCCGTCTTGTCGGAGGATCCGCGGGGACGCGTCGCCTGTGAGGTGCTCTGCACCACCGGGCTGGTCGTCGTCGCCGGCGAGATCACCACCGACGCCTACGTCGACATCCCGCGGATCGTCCGCGAGGTGGTCGGCGACATCGGCTACACGAGCTCGGACCTGGGCTTCGATGCCGCCACCTGCGGGGTGGTGGTCGCGCTGGACGAGCAGTCGCCGGACATCCGCCGCGGCGTCGACTCCTCGTACGAGGAGCAGCACGCCGAGTCGGAGTCCGACGCCGACGCCCAGGGCGCCGGCGACCAGGGGATGATGTTCGGGTACGCGTCGCGCGAGACCGAGACGCTGATGCCGCTGCCGGTGACCCTGGCGCATCGCATCACCGAGCGGCTGGCGTCGGTGCGCAAGACCGGCGTGGTCGACTACCTGCGGCCGGACGGCAAGGCCCAGGTGACCGTCCGCTACCGCGAGGAGGGCGGCCGGCTCGTGCCGCTGGCCATCGAGCGCCTGCTGGTCTCGACCCAGCACCACCCGGACGTGCACGACGAGGCGCGGATCCGCGAGGACATCGTCGAGCACGTGCTGCGCCCGGTCGTTCAGGGGCCGCTGTGCGCGCACGAGCGGTTCCAGGATCCCGGCTTCGTACTGGTCAACCCGACCGGCCGCTTCGTGACCGGCGGCCCGATGGGCGACACCGGTCTGACCGGCCGCAAGATCATCGTCGACACCTACGGCGGCTCCGCCCGCCACGGCGGCGGTGCCTTCTCGGGCAAGGATCCGTCGAAGGTCGATCGTTCCGCCTCCTACGCGATGCGCTGGGTGGCCAAGAACGTGGTCGCCGCGGACCTGGCCGACCGGGCCGAGGTGCAGGTCGCCTACGCGATCGGCGTGGCGCACCCGATGTCCGTGTCCGTCGAGACGTTCGGCACCGAACGCGTCGACCGGGCGACGATCGAGCAGGCCGTGCGCGACGTGTTCGACCTGCGGCCGGCGGCGATCATCCGTGAGCTCGACCTGCTGCGGCCTGTCTACCGCGCGACCGCGGCCTACGGCCACTTCGGCCGCGAGCTGGGCGGCTTCACGTGGGAGCGCACCGACCGCGTCGGACCCCTGCGCGAGGCGTGCGGGCTCGGGGAGCCCGAGCCGGTCCGCGCCTGATCGCGCGCGTTCAGCCGCTGGTCACCGCCCGGTCGGTCGACCGGACGTTCGACTACGGCGTGCCTGAGGGCCTCGAGCTGGAGTCCGGCTCGCGGGTGCTCGTGCCGCTCGGCGCGCGCCAGGTCGACGGCGTGGTGGTCGCCGTTGCCGAGGGTGACGACGACGAGCTGAAGCCGATCGACGAGGTGGTCGGCCGTGTGCCGCCGACCCTGCTCGAGCTGGCCGTATGGATGGCGGACGAGTACGGGTCGACGCTGGCCCGGGCGCTGGCGCTGGTCATCCCGCCGCGGCCCCCGAAGCGTGCGCTGAAGGCGCGCGACGACTTCCCCGACCCCGACGTCGCCGTCGTGCGCCGGCTGACCGACGCACAGCGCGATGCCGTCGCCGGCTGCCTGGAGGCGGCGACCGCGGGCGAGCGCGAGGTGCTGCTGCACGGCGTCACCGGCTCGGGCAAGACCGAGGTCTACCTGGCGGTGATCGAGCGGGCGCTGGAGCAGGGCAGGGGCGCCGTCGTGCTGGTGCCCGAGATCGCGCTCACCCCGCAGACGGCCGGCCGGTTCGTCGCCCGGTTCGGCGACACCGTCGCCGTGCTGCACAGCGCGCTAACGCCGGCCCGCAGGGGCGCCGAGCACGCGCGGATTGCGGCCGGTGAGGCGCGGGTGGTGGTCGGCGCCCGCTCCGCGGTGTTCGCCGCGGTGCCCGACCTGGGCGTGATCGTGATCGACGAGGAGCACGACGGCTCGTACAAGCACGAGTCCGACCCGCGGTACGACGCCCGGCGGGTGGCGGCCAAGCGCGCCCGCATCGAGGGTGCGATCGCGATCTACGGCAGCGCGACGCCCCGGCCGGAGGCGTGGCAGGGGATCCGCCGCCGGCTGGAGCTGCCCGCCCGGATCGGCGGCCTGCTGCCCCAGGTCGAGGTGGTCGACCTGCGCCGGGACGGCGGGTATCCGTTCACGCGGCCGCTGCTCGACGCGCTGGCCGGGCTCGATGACCGCGGAGGCCGGGCGATCCTGCTGCAGAACCGGCGGGGTGCCGCGGCGGCGCTGCACTGCCGGACGTGCGCCCGGTCGTGGCGCTGCCCGCGCTGCGACGTGTCGCTGGTGCTGCACGGGCGCGCGCTGCTGGTCTGCCATCACTGCGGGCTGCGCGAGCGGGCGCCGGCTGCCTGCCCGGCCTGCGGATCGGTCGACCTGGCGCGGATCGGAGCCGGCACCGAGCGCGTCGAGCTCGATCTGGTCGAGCGGTTCCCACGCCTCGATGTGCTGCGCCTGGACGCGGACGTCGCGTCGCGAGCGGGAGAGCCGGCGGCCACCCTCGACCGGTTCCGGGCCGCCGAGCGGGCCGTGCTGGTCGGCACGCAGATCGTCGCCAAGGGCCACGACGTCCCCGGCGTCGAGCTGGCCGCAGTGCTCGACGCCGAGACGGGGCTGGCTGTGCCGGACTTCCGCGCCGAGGAGCGGACGTTCGCGCTGCTGACGCAGCTTGCCGGCCGGCCGGGCCGCCCCGGAGACGAGAGGGGGAGGGTGATCATCCAGGCATGGGAGCCGGACGGCCGCCCGGTCGCGCTGGCCGCCCGCCACGCCGTCGGCGAGTTCCTGGACGGCGAGCTCGAGCGCCGCGCCGAGCTGGGCTACCCGCCGTACCGGCGGCTGGTGCGACTGCTGGTCACGGCGCCGGACATGGACGTCGCGCAGGGCGTCGCCGAGGCGCTGGAGGCGGCGGCCCGTCCGGTGCTGGATGGGGATGCGCTGCTCGGGCCCGCGCCGATCGGCCGGCTCCGCGACCGCGCGCGCAGCCACCTGCTGGTGAAGACGCTCGATCCGCGCCGCACCGCGGTCGTGTTCCGCGGTTTGCTGCGCGACCTGGCGCCGGACATGCGCCGGGCGGACGCCACGGCCGTCGTCGACGTCGACCCGCAGACGCTCGGCTAGGGCACCTCGCCCGGCTTCGCCGGGCGGGTCGTCGTGCCGCCGTCCACGCAGGGGACGGTGGCCATCCATGGGCCGTTGCCCGACTGCTCGAACGTCGGTATCCCGAAGGGATCCTCGCCACCCTGGCAGCCGCCGCCGCCGCCTCCGCCGCCCAGCGACAGGATCAGGACGAGTGCGATCACCCATCCGGAGGCCAGCCAGGCACCGCTCCAGATCGCCCAGCTCTTGAGGAACCCGCGCCGCTTCGGCCGGAGCTCGCCGGCGCGCATGACGAGCGCCACGATCAGCGCGATCAGCGGCATGAAGAACGTCAGCAGCACCGCCAGCAGAGTCATACTGCCCTCGTAGGGCGGGTCGTCGGGCGCGTCCGCGGGCGTCGCCTCCTCAGGCACCGCCGGTGTCTCGTCGGGCACCGGATACGCGGCGCCGCACATCGGGCAGAAGACGTCGCCCTCGGCCCGGTCCGCACCGCACTTCCCGCAGTACATCGGGCAACACTACAGCCGCGGTTGGCGGGTCACACGAGCTCGTCCACGGAGTCCACCGTTGCCTGCTGGCGCGACCAGAAGCGCCAGCCGCGCTGACGCACCATCTCGCGGCCCCGCCGCAGCTCATCGCGGGTGATCGCGCCCGATGCCAGCAGCGCCAGCGGGAAGGCCAGGGCGATGGCACCGCGGACGACCAGCCAGACGATGCCGCTCTCCGGGATGAGCCACTCCGAGGCGGCGAGGAACACGGTGACTACCACGGCCACCCGGCCGATCCGCGGCCAGTTGTAGTGCACCGGGTAGCTGCGCTGGGCGTTCCACCACCCGAGCCACAGCAGCACGGCGTAGCCGATGACGGTCGTGATGCCCGCCCCGACGATGCCGTGCTCGGGGATGAACCAGAAGTTGAGACCGATGTTCAGCGCGGCCGCGAAGGTGCAGATGATCGGCGTCATCCGGGTCTTGCGGCTGACGGTGACGCCGATGTTGACGATCAGGTAGCAGCCGTACAGCACGATGCCGATCGCCAGCAGCGGCACCACCGGGATCGCGTCGAACGTCGACGACGGGAACGTCGCGCGGATGTACGGCGGAGCCAGCAGCGAGATGCCGACCAGGCCCCAGCCCATCACCACCGACCAGTACGTGAGCACGCGGGCGTAGGTGATCTTCGCCTTGGCATCGCCCTCGGTGCCGCGCACCTGGTGGGCGTACGGCGCCCACGCAGTCTGGAACGCGCCCATGATCATCGCCATCGCCATCGACACCCGGGCGGCGGCGGAGTACGAGCCCAGCGCCGGATGGCTGGCCAACTGCTGCACCTGCAGGCGGTCGGCCAGGTTGAGCGCCCAGAGCGCGATGTTGGCGGGCATCAGCGGCAGCGAGAACACCAGCAGCTCGCGCAGCACCGGCGTGTCGAAGCGGCGGACGCCCACGGTCTCGCGGCGGGCGACGATCAGGATCGCGTAGACGATCGCGGTGCCCGTGAAGTTGCCGATCAGCAGTCCCAGCGCGCCGGTGTCGAACCAGACGACGAGCACCACCGTCAGCACCGCCGTCAGGACGACGTTCAGGAGCGTGAACTGCACCCACGCCCGGGCCCGCCGCTCGATCCGGTAGACGCGCGCCATCACGTCGTAGTTCATCGAGATCCAGAGGCCGAACAGCCCGGCGTAGACGATGTCGTCGGACACCTCCAGCGCGTCGCCGATCAGCCCGCGCAGCAGGAAGCCGACGACCACGCCGCCGGTCGCCGCGATCATCACGAACGTGAAGATGGTGTGGACGATCGGCGCCCACTCGCGCTGCTCGGTCTCGCCGATGGTGAACCGCGACATCGAGACGACGATCCCCATCCGCAGCAGGATCGACGCGAACAGCACCGCGGCCAGCATCAGCTCCACCGTGCCGAACGCCGACGGCCCGGCGGCGTGCAGGTAGATCGGCACCAGCACGAACCCGAGCATCCGGGCCAGCACGCCGCCGAAGCCGTAGACCACCGACTGGCTGGCGAGCGACGAGATGCCGGTGGATTCGCTCGACGACTTCATGCCAGGCGCGCCACGGTCGGGTCGGTGGGCGGCACCTGTTCGAGCCGGCGGATGCTGTACCCCCAGGCGCGCGCGTCGCCCTCGTAGCGGCGCTCGGCCAGGTCGAGATACATGCGCCGCGGCAGCGAGCGCTTGCGCGCCTGCCAGCCGTCGAAGTAGCCCTGGTTGACGTCACCGCGGGTGATGCGATCGGCGGCGAAGTTGTCGGCGTTGACGCCGGACTCGACCGACCGGCCGGGTGCATGGTCGTCCAGGCCGACGACCGCCAGGGCACGGGCGACGGCCGCGTCGGGGTCGCTGACCAGCTGCTCGTAGCGCACGATGGCGACGTGGGCGAGCGACGGCAGGTCGCCGGCCAGCGTGCGGTGGGCATGCGCCCAGTGGCGCAGGAGCTCATGCGGCCGCGTGGCGCTCCACTTCTGGGTCGCGCCGGCGACGGCGACCGGGTGGCGGACGACCAGCACGAACCGTGCCTGTTCGGGAAACGTTGCCTGCAGGAAGCGCGTCATCAGCATGTTCGGCGGGGACTTCTCCAGCAGCACGCGGCGGGTGGTGTCCCAGTGCGGCGACCACGCGGCCATCAGCCGCTCGCCGCTGTCCGGCCCGGCCAGCGGCGAGGCCTCCGTCAGGTGCGCCTCGCCGTGGAACGCGAACCGCCCGGCCTGGCGGCCCGGGCTGACCACCGGGTAGACGTCCTGCAGGTGCTGGCCCTCGTCGGCCGGCGCGCCCGTGTCGGCGAACCCGCTGACCTGCGGGTGCTCGGTCAGCAGGCGGGCGAGCATGGTCGTCCCGCTGCGATGCAGGCCGCCTACGAACAGGATCAGCTGGTCGCTCACCGAGCGGGGGACGCCGCGACCGCGGGCGTGGGGCCCCGGTCGGACAGCCCCGGGAGGCGCAGCGTCGGCGTCCGCAGCTCATGCGGCCGGCGCAGGCTGTAGCCGAAGTGGCGTGCGCGCCCCTCGTACCGCCGCTCGGTCAGCTCGTAGTACGCCCGGCGGACGACGGTGTGGCGGCGCGGCCCGTCCCAGTCGTCGAAGTAGCGGTCGTTGACGCTGGTGCGCAACGTGCGGTCGGCGTGGAAGTTGTCCGTGTTCAGCCCCTCGGCGGTCGTCCGCCCGGCGCCGTGATCCTCCAGGCCGAGGAACCCGAACGCCGCGCGCAGCTCCGAGTCGGGGTCGGCGACCAGATCCTCGTAGCGCATGACGTGGACGCGGCGCACGTGCGGCACGTCCTCGGCCATCAGCTCGTGGGCCCGCAGCCAGTGCTCGATCAGCGAGTGGGGCTTCGTGTCGCTCCACTTCTGCGTGGCCAGCGAGACCGGGATCGGGTGGCGCATGATCACGACGAACGCGGAGTCCGGGAACAGCGCCTGCAGGAAGCGCATCCGGATCAGGTTGGGCGGCGACTTCTCCATCAGCATTGGCCGCGAGGTGTCCCAGTAGCGCGACCATTCCCGGTAGAGCGTCTCGGCGTTCTCGGGTGTGGCAAGCGGCGAATCCTCGGTGAACCGCGCCTCCGGACGGAAGGCGAACATGCCCGCCTTGCTGTGCAGCTCGTCGGCCGGGTACACGCTCTGGTTGTGCTGCCCCTCGTTGGCGGGGCGCGGCGTGCCCTGCAGCGCCGCGATCGACGGATGCTCGCCCAGATAGCGATAGAGCATCGTGGTGCCACTGCGCTGGAGGCCGCACACGAAGACGAACTGATGACTCTCCAAACCAGGCGAAATGGTATATCCCCGGCTGTTTGGAGGAGACGATGGACACCCAGACGACGCGGTCGGGCGCAGCCACGGGGTCGTTCTCCGCGCGGGAGCGGGCGGCCATGCGATGGCGCTCGGCGACGCGCTGGGCCAGAGTGCTCCCGGACTTCCTGGTGCTCGGCGGGCAGCGCTGCGGGTCGACCTCGCTGTACACGATGCTGACCGGCCATCCGCAGGTGATGGCGGCCAGTCACAAGGAGCCGCACTTCTTCGACCGCAACCACCGGCGAGGCGAGGACTTCTACCGCCGGCTGTTCCCGCTGCGGGCGCACATCCGGGCAAGGGAGCGGCGGCTCGGCGGCCTGCCGGTGGTGACCGGCGAGGCGACGACCTACTACCTCGCGCACCCGGCGGTGCCCGGCCGGGTGGCGGCGATGCTGCCGGACGCCCGGCTGGTCGCGATCCTGCGCAACCCGGTCGACCGCGCGTACTCGCACTACCAGCTGTCGGTGCGCGGCGGCTGGGAGACGCTGTCGTTCGAGGAGGCTCTGGCGGCCGAGCCCGAGCGGATCGCCGGCGAGGAGCAGCGGCTGCTCGACGACCCGGACTTCACCGGGCACTCGCACCGCTACCACTCGTACCGCACACGCGGGCTGTACCTCGAGCAGCTCGAGCGCTGGTGGGCCGTGTTCCCGTCCGATCGGCTGCTGGTGCTGCGCAGCGAGGACATGTTCGCCGACCCCGCCGCGGTCTACGCCGAGCTGGCGGCGTTCCTGGGCTTGGCCCCGGACGACCGGCGGGCGTTCGAGTCGCGCAACCGGGTCAGCTACTCGGGGATGGCGGAGGACACGCGCCGTGAGCTCGAGGCGTACTACGCAGAGCCGAACCGCCGGCTGGAGGCGCGGCTCGGGCGTTCTCTCGGCTGGTAGCCTGAGCCCGTGGCACGGGCACTCGTGATCATCGACATCCAGAACGACTACTTCTCCGGCGGCCGCAGCGAGCTGGTCGGCGCCGACGCCGCCGCGGCCAGGGCCGCCGAGGTGATCGCCGGCTTTCGCGAGCGGGGCGAGCGCGTAGTGCACCTCCAGCACGTGTGGGACGCCCCCGACGCGGAGTTCTTCGCTCCCGGCACGCCCGGGGTGGAGATCAACCCCGCGGTCGCGCCGGTCGGCGACGAGCCCGTGGTGCAGAAGGCGTTTCCCAACGGATTCCAGCACACCGACCTCGAGCAGCGGCTGCGCGGCGCCGACGCGGACCAGCTGGTGCTGTGCGGGATGATGACCAGCATGTGCGTCGACGCGACCGTGCGCGCCGCCGTCGACCTGGGCTTCGAGTGCACCGTCGTGCACGACGCGTGTGCGACCAAGGATCTGCGCTTCGACGGCCGAGCGGTCGCGGCCGCCGATGTCCACGCGGCCTTCCTGGCGGCGCTCGGTGACGGATACGCGGCGCTAACATCAGCCTCCGATGTCTGAGCACGCGCATGAACACGAACACGAGCACGACGAGGACGTCGAGGCGGCCGAGGGGCCGAGCGACGAGGAACGGCGCGCCTGGCGGCTGGCCGCGCTGCGGCTCGTCCGCCAGTATCCCGACCCCGTGCTCAAGAACCCGGCCGTCCCGGTCGGCGAGCCGGACGACGAGCTGCGGGCCCTGACCGCGCGGATGACCGACATCATGCGGGCGTCGCACGGCGTGGGGCTGGCGGCGCCGCAGATCGGCGTGTCCCGGCGGGTGCTGGTCTACGGCATGCGCGACGACGACGTCGTCCACGTGCTGGTCAACCCGGAGCTGGTCGAGCGTTCGGAGGAGACCGAGGTCGAGAACGAGGGCTGTCTGTCGCTGCTCGGCGGCGAGCTGTCGATCCCGGTCGAGCGCCATGTTCGCGTACGGGTGTCGGCGACCGATGCCGACGGCGAGGCCGTCGAGTACGAGGCCGAGGGGCTGGAGGCGCGGGTCATCCAGCACGAGATCGACCATCTCGACGG
>DATLLN010000087.1:0-2661 GCA_035537835.1 Gaiellales bacterium | reverse complement strand
TGCCGACCAGCCGCGAGTACTGCCAGTCGGTCGCCCAGCCGTCGCGCCAGTAGACGCGATAGGCGACAGCGCCGGCCGACGGGCTCCACTGCAAGGTTGCGTCGTAGCCCGAGGGCTGCCGTGTGACGCGCACGCCCCCGCGGTCGTCGGTCACCACCGGCGCCGCCGGGGCCAGGGCCAGGGCGGCCACCGCGGCGACGTTCACCCGCGTGTTCCGCGCCAGGTAGGCCGCGTCGACGCCCTCGGGCGTGTCGCTCGGGGAGTGCTGCTTGGCGAAGTTCTCGTTCGACTCGCGGAACACGATCGCCGCGTAGCCGTGCTGGTTGTACGCCGAGTGGTCGCTGCCCCGCCCGAAGCGGTCGTGGCGAGCGATCAGCCGGATGCGGTGCGACGGCACGTAGAGCGTGCCGACCCGGTGCACGAACCGCGCGAGCGACCGCGACATCGAGTCCTCGGGCCCCTCCGCGTAGACGCGCACGCTCTCGGCGTCGACGGCGCCGTCGCCGCCCGTCGAACCGCCGACGATGTCGCTGTTGAAGTCCGCCTCGACCGGCGCCCTGGCCGCGGCGAGCGCCTGCACGTGGGCGCGCGCACCCACCAGGCCCTGCTCCTCGCCCGCCCACAGCGCGAACACCAGCGTCGCGTCGAACTCGAGGCCGCTGGACGCGATCACGCGCGCCAGCTCCATGGTGAGCGCGGTGCCGCTGCCGTTGTCGTTGGCCCCTGGCGCCGGCTGGTCGTGGTCCTGGCCGGGGGCGGCGAGCGCGTCGGCCGGCGCCGCCGGGGTGGTGGCGCGCGCCGCGTTGAGCCCGACCTGGCCTGTCGCACCGAGGCTGACGGTGTCGTAGTGCGCCGTGACGTAGATGCGGCGCGGGCTCCGCCCCGGCAGCACGGCGAGGATGTTGCGCAGCTCGGCGTCCCGGGTGATCCGCCCCTGCTGGGCGACCTGGTGGAGGTCGTAGCTCACCTGCAGGCGTGGGCTGGCTGCCTTCAGCTCGCCGACGATCCACTCGCGCGCCGCGCCGATGCCGCGCGTCGGCGACGTGGTGGTCGACAGCGTGTTGCGGGTGCCGAAGGCGGCCAGGGTGTCGACCGTGCGGCGCAACCGTTGTTCGGAGATGCCGGCGACCAGCGCCTCGAGGCGCGGGTCGGCGTCGGGCCGGACGGCCTGGGCGTGCGACGGCGGCGCGCCGGCCAGTGCGACGAGGACGAGGCAGGACAGCAGCGGCAGGCGACGGGCGCGCATGTCAGGCGGTGAGCTCACGGTTGGCGGTGTCGGGGATGCCGATCCAGGCCAGCGCCGCCAGGGCGAACGCCCCGCCCGCGATCCCGAAGGCGACGCCGAAGCCCTGGCTGGCGGCCATCGAGCCGACGACGAACGGCGCCGCGGCGCTGGCGATGCGGCCGACGTTGTAGCAGACGCCGGCGGCGGTGGCCCGCACCGAGGTCGGGTAGAGCTCGGCGATCACCGCGCCGACGCCGCTGTAGTAGCCGGTGCCGAAGAAGGCGACGAGCGGCCCGAGCAGCAGCAGCATCCACGGCGTGCGCAGCACCCCGTACAGGGGCAGGAGCAGTGCCGCCGTCAGCACGAACAGCACGTAGGCCCGCTTGCGGCCGATGGCGTCGGCGATGTAGCCGAAGCTGATGTAGCCGAGCCACATGCCGACCTGCATGAAGATCACGAACTGCGACATGGTGGCCGACGACAGGCCCACGCCGCCGCGCTCGACCGGCAGGTTCAGGTAGGCGGGCACCCACAGGTTCAGGCCCCACCAGCCGAAGAGGCAGCAGGCGTTCATCAGGATGATGAACACGGTGGTCGCGGCGATGCCGGGCCGGAACAGCGCGCCGATGTCGCCGCGCTCCTGCGGCGCCGTCTGGTGCCACAGCGCCGGCTCCTCGATCTTGCGGCGGATCCACAGGGTGAACAGGGCCGGCAGCACGCCGACGAAGAACACGCCGCGCCACCCCCACACGGGCATGACGATCCAGTTGACGAGCGCCGCCAGGCCGTAGCCGATTGCCCACGAGCTCTGCACGAAGGCCAGCGCCTTTCCGCGATGACGTGCCGGGAACGTCTCCGAGACGAGCGCGACGCCGGTGGCCCATTCACCGCCCATGCCGAGCCCGAGCAGGATCCGGAACAGCGCCAGCTGCGGCACGGTCTGCGCGAAGCCGCATGCCGCGGTGAACACTGAATAAATGAGGACTGCCGCCATCAGCGCGCGCTTGCGGCCAATGCGATCCGCGATGACGCCGAAGGCCACGCCGCCCGCCGCGGCCGCGAGCAGGGTGACGGCCCCGAGCTGTCCCGCCACCGACGTGGACAGCTGCAGCACCGGGTCCTGAATCAGCGACGCCAGCACCAGCGAGTAGAGCATCACGTCGAACGAGTCCAGCATCCACCCGAGCGAAGCGGCGATGAAGGCGCGACGCGCCCGGGTGTCGGCCTCGTGCCACCAGGCGAGCGGGCCTTCCGCCACGGTCAGGGGGACGGCTGCGGAAGGGGCAAACGGTGACGTCGGTGTCATGCTGCCGGGATTCTACTCGCCCCCGGTGGGTTCCGCCCCATCCGTGGCAGGGCGCGCCGCCGCTACGACGACCGTGCTAGTCTCCCGCCATTCGCCATTCGCGACGGGAGGTCAGATGCATCGCCGTTCG
>DATLLN010000086.1:0-7226 GCA_035537835.1 Gaiellales bacterium | reverse complement strand
GTCGGAGGTCGCTGAGCGGCTGGCGCGGGAGCTTCCCGACGGGCTCGACGTGATCGCCGTCCAGGAGGCCATCGGCAAGCCGGCATCCAGCCGGCTGGCCGCGGTCAGCTACCGGATCGAGGTCGCAGACAACCTCGACTGGGACGCCGCCTGTGAACGGTTCATGGCGGCCGACGAGATCACGGTGACGCGCTCGATGCTCGGCAAGGCCGACAAGCGCGTCGACGTCCGCATGTTCTGCTCGAGCCTCGAGCACCGGCCCGGCCGGCTGCTCGTCGAGCTCGAGCTGTCGGACCGGGGAACCGCCCGGCCCGAAGAGATCGCAAACGCGGTCGCAGCCCAGGTGGGCGCGACCCCCGACATCGAACGGCTCGTGCGCACCGCGATTGCGCTGCGCGACGCGCCGGCAGGAGCAACCGTATGACAACGATCGCACATGTCCCCAAAGAGATCCTGATCTCCTCCGACCTCTCCGAGCTTCGCGTCGCGGTGCTCGAGGAGGGGCGCGCCTCCGAGGCGTACGTCGAACGGCGGGGTGAGGGATCGATCGCGGGGAACATCTACAAGGCCAAGGTGGACAACGTCCTCCGCGGCATGGAGGCCGCGTTCATCGAGCTCGGCCTTCCCAAGAACGGCTTCCTCCACGTCGACGACGTGATGTTGCCCGGCATGGATACGTCCAGTCGGCGGAAGAAGAAGATCGACGAGCTGCTGAAGCCCGGGCAGGAGGTGCTCGTCCAGGTCGTCAAGAACCCGATGGGCACGAAGGGCGCCCGGGTGACGATGGAGCTGTCCATCGCCGGCCGGTTCCTGGTGCTGACGCCGGGCGGCGAGGGAGCCGGCGTGTCGAAGCGCCTGCCGGACGCCGAGCGCGAGCGGCTGCGCAAGCTCGTCAAGCAGCTGGAGCTCGACGACGAGGGCGTCATCGCGCGCACGGCGGCCGAGGGCGCGACGATGGAGGACCTCGAACGCGACCTCCGCTTCCTGCGAAAGATCTGGGCGCAGATCGAGACGCGCGCCAAGTCGGCCAAGGGGCCGTCGCTGGTGTTCCGCGAGGCCGATCTGTCGCTGCGCGTCATCCGCGACGTGCTGTCGCGCAACGTCGAGGAGGTGCTGGTCGACTCCGAGCGCCAGTACCGGCGGATCCTCGGGTTCGTGCGCACGACCCAGCCCGAGCTGGCCGAGCGGATCAAGCTCTACTCCGGCGCCAAGCCGATGTTCGAGCGCTACGGCGTCGAGGCGGCCATCCGCTCGACCCTCAACCGGCGCGTCGACCTGCCCTCCGGCGGCTACCTGATCTTCGACTACGCCGAGGCATTCACCGTGATCGACGTGAACACCGGCCGGTTCGTCGGCAAGACCGGCCGGCTCGAGGACACGATCACGAAGAACAACATCGAGGCCGCCCGCGAGGTGATGCGCCAGCTGCGGCTGCGCGACATCGGCGGCATCATCGTCATCGACTTCATCGACATGGAGAAGGCCAAGAACCGGGCCGAGGTGCTGTCGGTGCTGCAGGCCGAGCTGGGGAAGGACCGGACGAAGACGTACCTGGTCGAGATCTCACCTCTGGGTCTGGTCGAGATGACGCGCCAGAACGTGACCGAGGGTGTGCGCGAGCTGCTCACCTCGATCTGCCCGACGTGCGGCGGCGAGGGCCGCGTGCTCTCGGTCGACACGATGGGCGTCGAGGCCGAGCGCAAGCTGCGCAAGCTGGCGCGGTCGGTCGCCTCCGAGGCGATGCTGGTCAAGATGAACGCCAAGGTCGCCTCGCGCCTGGTCGGGCCGGGCGGCGAGCGGCTGATCGAGCTGGAGCGGGAGACCGGCAAGTGGTTCACGATCGAGGCGGACGGCCGCATCCCGCTGGAGGAGCTGGACGTGCTCAAGGAGGGCACCCGCGACGAGATCGACGGCACGCCGCCGGTCAAGGACGGCGAGGAGGTCAGGCTGAAGATCGCCGAGCCGCACCAGTTCAACCTGTCGGACGGCGTTGCCCGGGTGGGCGGCTATCCGGTGGTCGTCGGCGGGGGGATCTCGTACGTCGGCCAGGAGCACAAGGTGCGCATCGAGCGCGCGGGGCGAACGACCGCCTACGCGACGCTGCTGGACGCGAAGCCCAAGGCGCTCGAGATCCCGCAGGATCCGGCGGAGTTCGAGATCCCGGAGTTCGACCGCGAGATCGGCGAGCGGCTGGAGCTCGAGGACCGCAGCCGCAACCGCCGCGGCCGCACCGCCAGGACGACCAAGAAGGCGGGGGAGGCAAAGCCGGCGGCGTCCCGATCGAGAGCGAAGGCGGCAGATGCCGAGGCCGAGGCGGAGCCCGTGGACGCGGATGCCGCCGCCGAGGCGCCGGCCGAGGGCGACGAGGCCGCTGCGGCCAAGCCCAAGCGGCGGCGCGGCACGCGCGGCGGCCGGGGACGCACCAAGAAGCTGGCGACCGCGGCGACCTCGTCCAACGGCGACGAGCCCGAGGCGGTGGCGGAGGCGGCCGAGGAGAAGCCCGCGCCCAAGCCGCGCCGGCGCCGTGCACCGGCGAAGCCCAAGGCCGATGCCGAGACGCCCGCGTCCGCGTCGGCGAACGGCGACGAGCCGGAGGCCAAGCCCACGCCGCGGCGCCGCACCCGAACGACGAAGCCGAAGGAAGAGACCGCCGTCGTCGAGGCGCCCCCCGCACCTGCGGAGGAGCCGAAGCGCACGGGCGGGCTCTTCAGCCGACTGCTCGGTGAATAGGTGTGCCCGCCTGCTACGATTCTGCCGCCCGCATCCGCGGGCGTCGTTTTGCGCTGGAGTAGCTCATGTACGCGGTGATCAAGGTCGGTGGAAAGCAGTACCGGGTCGAGCAGGGGCAGACGTTCCTGGTCGATCGGCAGCCTGTGGACGCAGGCAAGTCGTTCACGCCCGAGGTGCTGTTCACCGGCGGCGACAGCGTCGTGACCGACCGCGCCAAGCTGGCGGGCACCGTTTCGGCCTCGGTGGTCGAGCACATCCGCGGGCCGAAGATCAAGGTGTTCAAGTTCAAGCCCAAGAGCGGCTACAAGCGCACCAGCGGCCACCGCTCCGAGCTCTCGCGGATCACCATCGAGAGCATCGGTGCGGCCAAGAAGCCGCGGACGCGCAAGAAGGCGGCCGCCGAGCCGGAGCAGCAGCAGGAGGTGGCGGCAGATGGCGCATAAGAAGGGCCTCGGTTCCTCGAAGAACGGCCGCGACTCGAACGCGCAGCGGCTGGGAGTGAAGGTGTTCGCCGGCCAGGACGTGACGGCCGGCTCGATCATCGTCCGGCAGCGCGGCACCCGCTTCTATCCCGGCGCGGGCGCCGGGCTGGGCAGCGATGACACCGTGTTCGCCACGGTCGACGGCACGGTCGAGTTCAGCCGCCGCAACGGCAAGCGCTACATCAACATCCTCGCGCCAGCCGAATAGGCGGTCAGCGGGCGGTGTTCTCGGACCGCGCCACAATCCACGTCCAGGGCGGTCGCGGCGGCGACGGCTGCGTCAGCTTTCGCCGTGAGAAGTACGTGCCGCGCGGCGGGCCCAACGGCGGCGACGGCGGGCATGGCGGCGACGTCACCCTGGTCGCGTCCGGCGGCCTGCGCGACCTGTCGAAGTTCAGCTACGCCTCGCACTTCAAGGGCGAGCGGGGGCGCCATGGGCAGGGCTCGGGGAAGGACGGCCGGCGCGGCGACGGGCTGACCGTCGAGGTGCCGGTCGGCACGCAGGTCTGGCTCCGCGACGAGGAGACGCTGCTGGCCGATCTGGCGCATCCGGGAGCCGAGGTGACCGTTGCCGCCGGGGGCGAGGGCGGTGGTGGCAACCGCCGCTACGCGACGGCGACCCGGCGCGCGCCGACGATCGCCGAGGTCGGCGAGCAGGGCGAGGAGCACTGGCTGGAGCTGCGGCTCAAGCTGGTCGCGGACGCCGCGCTGCTCGGCTTCCCGAACGCCGGCAAGTCGTCCCTCCTGCGGCGCATCTCGAACGCCAGGCCCAAGGTCGCGGACTACCCGTTCACCACGATCGAGCCCGTGCTGGGCACTGTCGACTCGCCCGACGGCACCCAGCTGACCGTCGCCGACGTCCCCGGGCTGCTCGAGGGCGCGAGCGAGGGCGTCGGGCTGGGGGATGAGTTCCTCGCCCACCTGGAGCGCGCCCGGCTGCTGATCCACCTCGTCGAGGCGGCGCCTGACGCCTCGGACGTGCGGCGCCGGCTGGCCGCGATCGACCGCGAGCTCGAGCTTCACGGCGGCGGGCTGGCCGACCGGCCGCAGCTGATCGTGCTGTCGAAGATCGACCTGATCGAGCGGGCCGACCGGGCGGCGCTGCTCGCGGCCGCCGGGGCGGAGATCGCCTGCTCGAGCGCGACCGGCGAGGGCATCCAGGAGCTGGTCGTCGGGCTCTTCCGCCGTGTACCCGAGGCCGACCCCGGGGAGACCGAGCAGCCCGCAGCCGAGGAGCTCGCCGACTACCTCGTCTACCGCCCCCGGCCGGCCGAGCGCCGTACCTTCCGCGTGCTGCGCGACGACGGCACGCTACGCCTCGCGGGCCGCGCGATCGAGGCGCTCGCTGCTGAGCTCGATCCCGATGATCCCCGCGATGCCGCGCGGCTCGGCGCCGAGCTGGAGCGGCTCAATGTCGAGCCGGCACTCCGCAACGCCGGTGCCAAGCCCGGCGACGACGTGCTGGTCGGCCCCCACCGGCTGACGTACCAGCGCTCCGACCGGGAGCGGGCGTCGTGAGGATCGGCGTCTTCGGCGGCGAGTTCGACCCACCGCACGTCGGCCACCTGGTGATCGCGCAGGAGGCGCGGTACCGCCTGGAGCTCGACCGCCTGCTGGTCGTCCCGCCGGCATCGCCGCCCCACCGGGCACCGTCCGCCGTACCCGCCGAGATCCGCCTGCGGCTGGCCGAGGCGGCGTTCGCGGGCGAGCCGGATACGCAGGTCAGCCGGATCGAGCTGGAGCGGCCGGGGCCCAGCTACACGGTGGACACGCTGGAGCAGCTGGCCGCGCCGGACGTCGAGCTGTTCCTGGTGCTGGGTGCGGATCAGCTGGCCGCCATCGGGCACTGGCACCGGCCCGACCGCGTCCGCGAGCTGGCGCAGCTCGCCGTCGCCGGGCGGCCCGGGGTGGAGCCGCCGGCGGCCGCGGACATCGTGCTGACCAGCCCGCTGCTCGACGTGTCGTCGACCGAGATCCGGCGGCGGATCGCGGCCGGGGCGCCGGTGCACCACCTGGTGCCGGAGGCCGTTCTGGAGCTGATCCAGGCCGAAGGGCTGTATGCCGAAAGGCCGTGATACCCTCCCTGTCGTTCTCCCGGAGCACGTTCATCTGAACAGTTCACTCGAGCTCACACACCGGATCGCGTCCATCGCCGACGAGAAGCTGGCGAACGACATCGTGATTCTCGACATGCGCGACGTCGTGAGCTACACCGATTATTTCGTCATCTGCTCGGGTCGGAACCCGCGGCAGACGCAGACGATCGCCGAGGAGCTGCGGGAACGGCTGAAACGCGAAGGGGTGCTCGCCCGCGGGGCCGACGGTCACCAGAGCGGCGACTGGATCCTGCTCGACTTCCTGGACGTCGTCGTGCACGTGTTCACTCCGGAGGCACGCAGCTACTACCGGCTCGAGTCGCTGTGGGGCGAGGTCCCCAGCGAGGCGTACGCTGGCTGACGAGCGCGTCTTCACCCTGCAGGAGGCGGAGGAGCTGCTGGATGGTTCGATCCGCGACCTGGCGGGCAGGATGGTCGAGATCGCGCGTGAGATGAAGCCGCTGCGCACGCGCTGGCAGCGGATCGTGATCGCAATCGGATCCAACGGCGGCGGCCTCGAGAAGCGGGACGCCGAGCAGCTGCGCGCGAAGCTGGAGCGGCTCTCTGCCGAGCTGGATGCGACGATCGCCGAGATCACCGGCCAGGGCGTGCAGGTCAAGGACGTCGAGCGCGGCCTGGTGGACTTCCCTGCCGTGATGGACGGCCGGCCGGCGCTGCTGTGCTGGCACGTGGGCGAGGAGCGGATCGGCTTCTGGCACGGGGAGGACGACGGCTTCGCCGGCAGGCGGCCGCTGTGAGCGCCGGGGCGCATCTGGCCGACGCGCTGGCTGCCGAGCACGACGCCCTCGCAGCGTTGGCGGCCGGAACACCCGCCCAGGCGCACCTCATCCGCGCCCGCGATGCCTACATGGCGTCGCACACGGAGACCGGCCCGCGCAGCTGGGGCAGGCTGATCGGCGGCCTGAAGATGGCCATTCTGGCGGGCGACGGCGCCGAGGCGATCGCCCGCGAGGCGCTGGCCGAGACCGGCGAAGCGACGGGCAGTCCCGCGGCCGCGTACGCCCGGGCGCTGGCCGCCGTGGTCACCGGTGCGCGGCCCGACGTCGGCGAGATGCTGGCGGCGGGGGACGCCTTCGAGCGCACCGGCCGTGCGCTGGCGGCGCTGGCCGCCGGCGACCGCGGAGCCTACGCGGCCGCGCTCTCCGAGATCGTCGACGACTTCGCCCGCCGCGACCGGCATCTGGCCGGAGTGGCCGTCGCCGACACCGCGCTGGTGCTGGAACGGCTGGCGGCCGCCCGGGGCATGGCGGTCGGGCCGGACAGCCCGATGGTGCCGGTATACTGACCGCCTGACGGGGCTATAGCTCAGTTGGGAGAGCGTCGCGCTGGCAGCGCGAAGGTCACCGGTTCGAGCCCGGTTAGCTCCATCCTTGGGAGGGCGTCAGGCGTGGAGCCCGGCGCGCCGGTGAAGCGCCGCGGTGATGTCGTCGCGCAGCTCCTGGTCGTCGCCCGCCACGTCGGCGGCGATCTCCTCGGCCAGCAGCGGCAGCGAGCTGATGCAGGCGCCCTCGCCGGCCTCCTGCAGCCGCGCCTCGAACAGCTCCATCGCGCGGTCGCGGGCCGCCCCGCCGGCGTGGCACTGGGCGTCGATGCAGAGTCGCGCGCCGTCGCGGGTGACGCACACCAGCCCGACGTAGCTGGCGCCATCGTCGCCGAGCACGACCAGCCGTCGCCCTCCGTCCCCCTCGAGCGCGCGCAGCGCCTTGCCGGCCGGCGTCGAAGCGGTGGCGGTTGGCGGGTTCGAGCGCGTGAAGCCGGTGATCGGCTCGCCGTCGCCCGCTTCGCCGATGTCGTCGCGCGCCACGGCGCCCAGATACGCGGTGCCGTCGAGCACGGGGATCAGCTGCACGGAGCTCGACCCGAACAGCCTTCGGGCGTCGCCGACGGTCGCGTCCGC